>JAZLBI010000060.1:0-21635 GCA_045613625.1 Acutalibacteraceae bacterium
CCGTCATCGGTATAGTAAACGGGAACGGGTTCACCCCAATAACGCTGTCTTGCAAAAATCCACTCACGGAAATGGTAGTTAACCTTTCTCTTGGCAACGCCCATTCCTTCAAGCTTGCAGGTGATCGCTTCCTTCGCTTCCTCAACGGTTAAGCCTGTGAATTCCTCGGAATTGATAAGCTTGCAGCCCTTGCCGAGATAGCCACCCTTTTCAAAAGCACATTCGGAAACATCAGCACCGTCTACAACCTGAATCATGGGAATATTATGTACTACCGCATATTCAAAGTCGCGCTGATCGTGGCTGGGAACTGCCATAACAGCGCCCGTGCCATAGCTTGCAAGAACAAAATCGCCGATATAAACAGGAACTTCCTTGCCGTTTACGGGATTTATGGCATATATGCCTTCAAGAGGACAACCCGATTTTGTTTTGTTGAGATCGGTGCGGTCCATATCGGACTTTTTGATGGTTTCCTGAATATAGGCATTAACCTCGTCTTTGTTTTTTATTCTGGGCATAAGCTCCTTAACGAGTTCGCCGTCGGGAGCCATAACCATAAATGTTATGCCGTATATAGTTTCAATACAGGTTGTAAAAATTGAGAACTTGCCTCCGCCGACAAGCTGGAATTCAACCTCCACGCCTGTGCTTTTTCCTATCCAGTGGCGCTGCATATCCTTTGTTGACTCGGGCCAGTTTATTTCATTAAGGCCGTCAAGAAGCTCTTCGGCAAATGCAACCTGATCAATAACCCACTGTTTCATATTCTTACGGACTACAGGGTAACCGCCGCGCTCGCTCTTGCCGTCAATAACCTCATCGTTGGCAAGAACAGTGCCGAGCTCCTCACACCAGTTAACGGGAATATCAACAAGTTTAGCATAGCCTTTGAGATAAAGCTGTTTGAAAATCCACTGTGTCCACTTATAATATGAGGGGTCTGAAGTGGCAATCATCTTTGACCAGTCATAGTCAAAGCCGAGCTCTTTAAGCTGTTTTGAGAAGGTCTGAATATTCTCCTGGGTAAATCCGTTGGGATGGTGGCCTGTTTTGACGGCATACTGCTCTGCAGGCAGACCGAAAGAGTCATAACCCATCGGATGAAGAACATTGTAACCCTGCATTCTCTTCATTCTCGAAACAATATCCGTAGCAGTATAGCCTTCGGGATGACCTGCATGAAGACCTACACCCGAGGGATAGGGAAACATATCAAGAACATAATATTTAGGCTTTGAGAAATCCCATACATCTGTTTTGAAGGTTTCGTTCTCCTCCCAATATTTCTGCCACTTTTTTTCTATATTAGCGTAATCGTAATGAGCCATTTTGCTCAACTTCCTTTCAATTCAACCTATTTTTTATTCGGGAGTAACAACGTCACTCAAATCAATAACCTGAGCATCTGCCCAAAGGCGTTCAAGGTTATAATATTCTCTGTCCTGATGCTGGAAGATATGAACGATAACCGTTCCGTAATCAATAAGAATCCAGCCGGTTGCTCTGCCCTCGATATGCTCGGGAGCAATATCAAGGCGCTGCTTGATTTCATATTCAACATCATCTGCAAGAGCCTTGGTGTGGGTGTTTGATGTTGCCGAAGCAATAACAAAATAATCCGAAACAATTGTTACTTCTTCGGTTTTTATGGCAACGATATCCATCGCCTTTTTCTCATCAAGAACTTTTGCAATCTCTTTTACGAGCATTGAAGAATCTGTCATAAACTTTTTCCTTTCTGCAAAATCATATCGTTATAGCAATCGACGGTTGCGGGATGCACAGGCAAATCCGCCGAAACCAATTTGTTTATCGTGTAGCGCGCCGTATAAAGTATTGCTTCTTCAAGGCTTTGAGAAGCAAGCTTTCTCACAACGCCCACATCGGGATATTTTCTGTCTGCCGAGATGAAATCGGCAATATAAACTATCTTTTCAAGAAGGGACATATCTGCCCTGCCCGTTGTGTGCCACATAACCGCGTCAAGAATCTCTTCATCCTCAACGATTTTTTCGTTTTTCAGAAATGCCGCACCCGAAAACTGATGCCAGACCTTGAAATTCTCTCTTTCAACGCCTGTGAGAAAAATTCCCGCTTTGAAAAGTTCAAAAAGCTGTTGCTCTGCAGGCGCGTTTTTCATAACATCGTGAAGCAATCCTGCAACACGCGCTTTTTCAACATCTGCGCCGTATTGCTCCGCAAGAGCTCCCGCGCATTCGCTTACGCACTCGCTGTGATGCAGCCTGTATGCATCAAGCTTTTCGGTTATTATTTTTCTGTATTCCGAAAGACCGTCATCATACAGATTTTTTTGCCTTATATAATCCGCAACCTTCTTATCGAGAAGCTCACTCTCTTCATCCCTTGCTATTATTCCCCGAAGCTCGGTTGAACTTACCTCAAGAGGTTCAATATCAAGAAAAACAAACCTTTCTTTCTGTTCATCCGTAAAAGCGGAAAGGTCGGGCTCATAGCCTTTTTCTCTTGATGCCGCACAAATAACGGCAAGCGAGAGTATTTCTTCCCAACAATACCATTGAGTGAAGGTTGAAAGCATATCTGAGCCGACAATGAAATATAGTTCATCTTCGGGATAGAGTTTTTTCAGCTCTCTGAGCGTTTCAACCGTGTAGCTTTTGTTTCCTCTGTCAAGCTCAATTGAAGATATTTCATAAATATCTTCGCTGAAAGCACGGCGGCACATTTCGAGCCTGTCTTCGCCGCTTGCAAGCTTACCCGGAATTTTATGGGGCGGCACGCACGAAGGAATGATAATCATTTTTTCGAAGCCGAGCCTTTCCGCCGCTTCTTTTGCAAGGCGGGTGTGCCCCGTGTGTGGCGGATTGAAAGTTCCGCCGAAAATACCGATTTTTATGGTAATCGCTCCTTATTTAAGGTTAACCTTTTTATGCATTACATAGGATGTTGCAAAGAACATTCCTACATCGATAATTGCAAATGAGATAAGAGGAGTGATGGGCATAATAAGATATTGCGAGCTTACCTCCATACCCTTCTTGAGAATGCTGATGCTTATGGTATGGTCATCGTTGAAGAGAAGGAAGATATTAACAATATCCGACATTTTCATTGCAATGATAACAAAGAAAATTGCAATCGCAAAGAAAATGGGAACCGATGCAATCAGCGAAAACTTCTGAAGAATTCTCACGTGAGCAAGAGAGATTGCAAAATAAACGATGAAAACAAAGCTGAATATCATCACGAAGAAGAAAACAGACATATAGACAGCATAAGCAACAAGCTGAGTTACCGACGGAAAATCGCCGAGAAGCAGCATAAGGCTTTCAACCATCGAAACCTTTTCCTGACCGATGATGTTATCAATAGTGAACGTTCCCATAAAATAAACGGTAAACATAAACACCGCATAGCTTATTGCAAGCCAGCCGCCGTAAACAATAACCTTTGAGCCGAGAAGCTGATGGCTTGATACGGGAAGGGTGAAGCTGAGATAACCCTGCTGACCGAAAAGCGATTTGAAATAGTCATAAACAACAAAGAAAAATGTTACGAATATCAGCAAAAACGAAACAAGCATTGAAACGGCAATCGATATCGTATGAACTGTTGAAACCTTATCGAGAGCTTCAACGCTGAGCGAATCAATTTTTGCAATTCCCGTGCAGATTCCGAAAAGCGCATAAAGAAGCGCAAGCGCAATATAAAAGAGGCTGATTACTCTTGACGAAGCAAGAAAATCGTTTTTGAGGAGCATTAAAAACTTATTCTTTTTCTTAGAAACCCCAGTCAACGCTGAACACCTCCTTGAACACTTCGTTGATTGTTTTGCCGCTTGAAGTGATGTTGTTAACGGTATCTTTGATGAGCACTTTTCCTCTGCCTATCATAAGAATCGAATCGAAAATTTCTTCAACATCCTGAATAAGATGGGTTGACATGAGAATTGTTGAACCCTCGGGTCTGTTTTTGAGAATTGTTTCAAGAATGAAATCTCTCGCAGCGGGGTCAACGCCGCCCATAGGCTCGTCCAGAACATAAAGTTTTGCGTTTCTGCACATAACAAGAACAAGCTGAAGCTTTTCCTGCATACCCTTTGACATTGTTTTAACCTTCTGCTTAAGGGGAAGCTGGAATCTCTCAATCATTTTGAGAGCCTTTTCTTTATCGAAATCATCATAGAAATCGTTGATATATTCAACGGCGTCCTTGGTTGTCATCCAGCTTGCAAGATAAGTTTTTTCGGGAAGATATGCAACATCGCCCTTGCTTATTTTGCCGGGCTTGTTGCCGTTGATGAGAACTTCGCCCTTATAGTCGTTGATAAGACCGGTGAGTATTTTAATCAGCGATGTTTTACCGCTGCCGTTAGGGCCGAGAAGACCGATAATCTGACCCTCTTTGAAACTGAACGACACATCGTTCAGCACCCGATGGCTGCCGTAGGACTTGCTGAGATTCTGAACAGAAATAATATCAGCCATTTTTTTACCTCCTGTATATATAAAATATAAATCCAACTCCGTAACGGAGCTATTATAACATTATTAAATATGAAATAAAAGAGTAAATTTATTAATATTGTTATTTTTTCTTTTCAACTCTTGCACGATGTCTTTTGATGCTCTTCCATCCCTCGCTGTATACTTTTTTGAGAACAGAGGAATTTCGTTTCGCTTCAAAATTCTTTTGATGCTCTGCATACATTTCTTCGATATCTTCAAGAGCCATATCGCCTCTTACGCTGTTTTCCCAATCGAAATCATCTTCGTTGTCGGAAACATAATAAATCGCACAGACACCGACGGAATCAATATTGATTATTGTTGAATCTCCGCTCTTTCTTGCGGGATCAAATATCCAGTTTTCAAACTCGAAATAATAATCGCCGAGTCTTACCGTTTCTTCGCCTGCACCGCCGTTGTTGAGGCTGAAATCTTCAAAAGCATCTTTGCTTGCGCCGTCTTTCTTCCACGCAAGATATTCATCCCTGATGCGCTTGTAGTTTTCATCCTTCTCATCCTGACCCATATAGCTCTCATAAGCAGCAGATGCAATCATAATATTGCTGCTGGTGCTGAGGAATGAGGGTGTATCAACATAAACAAGATATCTGAAAAGCATACCCTCGATAAGAGCAATATCGCCCTTCTTTCTGCCGCTTTCAAACGCCCATTTGCCAACCTCATCGCCGTAAACCGAGGAAACCTTATCCTTGCTTATATAGCCGCACTGGGTTGCAAAATCCGCATCATAGCCTTCAACGGGATAGTTTTTCTGAGCGTAGTCAATGAATTCCTTCTCATTTGAAACAGAAAAAACTTCTGCCTCGTTATATTCACCTTCGATGGGATAAACCCTGAGCTTTGCAACGGCATATTTACCATCGGTCTGCTCATATCTTTTTTCAACCTCACTGTCGGCATAGCCCGCGCGAATCTCTTCATATTTGTTGTTTTCATATGCTTCGGCGTATGTTGCCATTATCTCTCTTGCCTTGAAAACTGCAGGCGAGAGACCGTCGCAATAAGTTTCTGCAAGATCTTTTTCTTGGGTTGTTTTGTTCTTTTTGGCTCTGTCTTCAACCATCTCTATGGTATCAAAAACAGTTCCTATAGAATAACCGTCAATTTCCGTGCCCTCTTCAAGAGCAAGTTCAAAAATCGAATAGTTATTTGTTAAATTATCGATTGCATCGAGAGTGAATTTTTCTTCCCAGGTGTAATCCTTGTCAAGATATTTCTGGTCTGCGGGGTCTTTTTCGGGGTCATAGCCCGTTCTGTTCTGACCCGATTGCTGAATTGAATATTCAACCGACTGATTCTGGAAATAATACGCATCATAGTAATACATCATAAACTCGGGCATCGAAATTTTTCTGTTGCCGAGTTCAAGCGCAACGCCGTATTTTTCGCACATTTCGGCGCTGTCAACCTCTGCCTGATTAAGAATTTCAACAAACTCAACAGGCATCGTTATCCCTTTGTATTCCGCAAGCTCATATTTTGAACCCTGACTGTCAACGGTTACTATCGGGTCTGTCACAACGGGTTCGCCGCCGTCTTTTGTTACGAAATAAACCGTAACTGCAACAGCAACAGCAAGCAGAACAGTTGCAGCAATTATGATGCCGGTTTTCTTTTTATCCGGAGCAGCTTTCACAGGCTTTTTTGCGCCCTTTTTGCCTGTGCTTTTTTTGTTTGTGGTTTTTTTGCTCATTTTATTTCACCTCAGTTTTGTTTTCTGACAACTTTATATTCATCGAAGGGGTTGAAATACGGGCATTCGAATGCGCCGCCCTGCATAAATCTGTAAAGCTCGTCCTCATCAAGATTAACAAGGCATTCGTAACACTCGTATTCTTCGTTATAGTCGTAATAAGCGCAGCTTTCGCAAATATTTGAACCTGCCATAATATTCTCCTCTCAATAGATGGGGATTAATATTTCGTATTCGGTTTTTCTTACACCTCTCATACCGAGTTCTCTCAGGTGAGGAGCAAAAAAGATTCCCGGAGCCCTTCCTGACGGATAAAGTTCAAGCAACGGAGCCATAACAAAAGCTCTTTCAAGAACACGGGGATGAGGCAGGGTAAGCTCATAGCTTTCTGATTTGAATCCTTCATAAAGAATGAGATCAAGGTCAATTATCCTCGGCGCATTTCTTTTTGTTCTTATTCTGCCCATTGCCGCTTCAATGCCAAGACATTCACCCAGAAGAACGGCGGGTGAAACGCTTGTTTCAACAAGGAGCGCCGCATTATAATATTTATAATCATCCTCACAATCCACGGGGGCTGTTTCGTAAATCCCCGAAGCTTTCAGAATTTTAACGCCCGAAAGCTTTGCAATTGCTCTGACGGCTGAATTTATGTTTTCTGTTCTGTTGCCGAGATTTGTTCCCAGCGCAATAACCGCTTCGCTCATTTTTCTTGCCTTTCTCTGAAAATTTCAACGCCCACAAACTCAAAATCCGCCTTCACGGGAGCTTCGGGCTTCTTAAGAAGAATTCTCAGACTGCTTATTTTATCGAATTTCTCAAACAATCCGTCCGCAACCCTCTGTGCGGCTTTTTCTATCAGATTATCCTTCTGAAGAGTGAAAATTCTCTCTGTTTCCGCAACAACGCGGGAATAATTCACCGTGTCGTCAACATCATCGCTTCTGCACGGCTTGCTCAGATCGGCATAAACATCCATATCAAAAATGAAGGTTTGTCCGTTTTCTTTTTCTTCGGCGTGAACGCCGTGATAAGCAAATATCTTTAAATTTCTGATTAAAATTTTATCCATTGATTTTACCTCTGTAAATCGCATCGGCAACTCTTGCACCCTGAACGGCAGAGAACACATCGTGAACACGGATAATATCAGCTCCGCCTGCTATCGCCGCAGTGTGAGCCGCAACAGTGCCCGCATCTCTGCGTGAGCCTGTTTCTTCACCTGATGCTTTGCCTATAAAACGTTTTCTCGAACCTGCCGCAAGAAGGGCAACGCCTTTGAATTTGAGCCACTGCGCATCTCTGAGCAGTTCAAGATTATCTTCATAAGATTTTCCGAAACCGAGCCCCATATCAAAACACAGTTGATTTTTGTTCAGCCCTGCTTTTGACGCAAGAGCAAGGGTGTCGAGGAAAAATCTTCTGACCTCATTCACAACTCCGTTCGGATATTCGGCAACATCCGACGCTCCGCACGGATTATGCATAACAACATAGCCCGCCGAATATTCCTTGCAAAGCTGCGCAATTTCAGGGTTAAAAACGCCGCTGACATCGTTGATTATATCCGCTCCCGCTTCAAGAGCAATTTTTGCGCAAAGGGGATAAAAAGTGTCAACCGAAACCGCACAGTCAAGCTTTCCGCACACCTGCGAAAGCACAGCCTCAAGCCGTTCCGCTTCTTCTGACGCAGAAAGAATAACCGCACCGGGTCTTGTTGAATTTGCACCGATATCGATTATATCTGCGCCGCTTTGCTGCATTTCAAGCGCATGAGCAAGCGCCTTTTCGGGGGTGTTATAAAGTCCGCCGTCTGAAAACGAATCGGGAGTATAGTTGAGAATTCCCATCACATAGGTTTTTTCACCCAGCGGAAATTCGTGCCTTCTGGCTTTGAACATCTCAGTTTCCTCCGGTAAGCAGAGAAATTGCCTCCGCTCTTGTTTTCGCATCGCTTCTCATCGTGCCTCTGAGCGCAGATGTTCTTGTTTTGGCGCCCGATGCTCTTGCACCTCGCATTGTCATGCAAAGATGCTCTGCCTCAACAACAACCGCAACGCCCTGAGGGTTGAGGTGTTCATCAAGAAAATCGGCAATCTGAGCCGTAAGCCTTTCCTGAAGCTGGGGCTTTTTCGCAAAAGACTCAACGATTCTTGCAAGCTTTGAAAGGCCGATAACCTTGCCCGCCGAGGGAATATAAGCAATATGAGCCTTGCCCATAAACGGTATCAGATGATGCTCGCACATCGAATAAAGCGGGATATCTCTCACAACAACCATCTCTTCGTTGCCGCTTTCATTGAAAAGCTTGAGATGCCTTGTGGGGTCATCTTCAAGGCCTGAAAATATTTCTTCATACATTCTCGCAACTCTTGCGGGAGTTTCAACAAGACCTTCTCTGTCGGGGTCTTCACCGATTGCGATAAGAATTTCTCTTACCGCCGCCTCTATTCTCTGTTTATCCATTTATCTTATTTTCCTTTCAATCAGTTGAGCTTGGGGGCTATAGTCAGAGTCAACAAATCGGAATCCGCAAAATACGAAACCGAATTGCGCGAAAAACCAACCGAAGTTTTTGCTCTCGCAAGGGTAAGCACATCATAAATGCGCTCGCCGTCTATAAGGTCATCTACCGCTCTGTCAAACACTTCTTTTGAAGCGAATCGGATTTCGACCGATTCCTCACCCGCATCAAGAGCATCTGCAAGTATGCGTGCAACGGCATCCTCATCCTCACGGTCATAGTTTTTGAAATATCTGTTATTCTTTATGTAGTAATTTGCCGCCGTTGCATCGCAACCGAAGTCATAGGAAAAATCGGAATGCGTGGAGGCAATCATTTCATCGCTGAGATTGAAATATGAATATGTTTTTACGCTTTCGCCTTCTTCATTCAGAGGGTCATCCCAGGTGCAGTCAAGATAATAGAAATCTCCGTAAACCTTAACGGCATTCCACATATGCGCGCCGCCGTTACCGTCCTGAGCCTTTGAAACTCCGCTGACAACCGCACTTTCCATTCCCGCTTTATCAAACAAAAGCTTCGCTGCTTTTGAATAGCCTTCGCACGCCGCTTCGCCGTTGACAAGCGCTCCGTACGCCGAGGAATAGACGTGTTCGTTTTCAAGCAGTTTGTATTCGCAGTTATCAACAATATAATCGTGAATTTCAAGTTCCGTCTGCCAATCGTCATCGGGATCTGAAAGAGAAGAGATAACCTCATCGCATACCTTGTCAAGCTCAGCTTTGCGCTCTTCATATTCTTCCTTGTCAAAAATATATTCAATTGAGCAACTTACTCTGAAAAACTCCGTTATAAGCGTGCATTTTCTGCCAACAAAAAACAAATCGGGATTATCGCTCAGCAATGCAGAAAACACTGAGTCAAGCTGGTCTGCATCAATCCTGGGCAAAGTTATCGACTCAGGCATCGAATAAATTTCGGAAAGTATTCTGTCATACGCGCGTTTTTCTGTATCCGTAAGCTTTTCGTAATAGAATTTATACGGGCTGCCGAGCTCTGCAGACTCATCGGCAGGCTGTGTCTGCTCCTGCGATGATGTTGTTGACGCATCTTCAGAAGGCTTGCCGTGATTTACTGTTGTGAGCCAGAATGCACAGGCTGCAATGCATACAATACAAAGCACCAAAACAAAAAACTTTTTCATAATTTAATCCTCTAAATCCTCAGGATGCTCAACAGTTCGGCTCGAAGCAATGCCGTGTTCAACAAACTGTTTTATGCCGTCCTGAGCTGATGAATAATCAACTATCGTAAGATCTGTTTCAAGTGTGTTTGATATTCTCGAAAAAATGCCTGAACAGCGGTTAAGGTTCGACGGTTTGAAAACATATTCGAGCATTTCACCAAGCGCCGCCGCCTGAAGATTACGGCCTTTTTCGCCGAGTGTGCCGAGATATCTTATATATCTGAAGAGAGAATCCCCTTTGAGGTTCTGCTTGCCTTTAACAAGAATTACCGTCAGGTCACCGCTTCTGTATTCAATCTGTTCGGGAACGGTTATATCCATTCCGCCGAATGAATTTATCATCGATTTGAAGCTCTCGTCATTTGAACCGATATAGCCGTCGATATCAAGTTCAAAACCTTTTTCAAGCTGTTTCACAAGCTCTTTTATCCCGACATTCCTGAACACCTTGCGGATGCTTTCGTCTGATTCAAGCCTCATATCGGTATCAAGCGGACAAACAACAACTCTTCTTTCGGGCAGAATGAATTTAACAAGCCAGGCAAAACGAAGCTCGGCATCATCATCCGCACACCACAAAAGATAGGTTTTTGCCGCTTTTATTTCAGGAACATCTTTGTTTTCTGAACTTTCAACGGTTTCGGTCTGCGCATCGCCGCCGATAACGCTCTTAAAATCGAAATCGTTGCTTTTCAGAATAAAAAACATTGAAACGGCAAGCACGAAAACAACGGCAAGAATCAATATTGCGGCAAATTTTTTGTTGTCATTGCCGCTGCTCTGCCTGTTCGTGCGGAACATTAAATTTTTAGGTTTTCTTCCCATATCTGTCACTCTTTAATCAAAATTGCCACAGTTTCTTTTTCAAGATAAAGCTCTTTTCCGTTGACGGTGCCTCCCGTCAGAGCTTTGAAGCCCTCCTCGGGCAAAACATAAACTATTGAATGGCTGTTGCGGTTTGCAACGGTCATTATTCTTTCGTTTTCGTTGCGTCTTTCATATGCAACGCAGCCGAGCGCCGCCGAAACGGGCACAAAATCTCCGTTTTCAAACACTCTGTGCTCTTTGCGGAGTCTGCCGAGGAAACGGTAGTGCTCAATAAGCTCCTCATCCTCTTTACCCCAGGGGAAACAGCCTCTGTTGAACGGGTCTTCGCCGCCGTCTGCACCTGCCTCATCACCGTAATAAATGCACGGCACTCCGGGCAAGGTAAACTGCATTGTTGAAATAAGCCTGAGCAGAATTTTGCCGTAAGCCTTCTGCCCCTCATCAAGCCCGCCTTTATATCTTTCAAGATGACTGCTTTGATACTGACCGAGGGTTGCGAGCCTTGAAAGCACACGGCAGGTGTCGTGAGTGCCGATATGATTCATAAGGCAATCCACTGCGGGCTTGGGATAATTTTCACAGATTTCGTTTATTTTATCGTTGAAACCTTCGGCAACGCCGCCGATTGCAAAGCTGATAATCGCATCCGCAAAAGGATAATTCATAACAGAATCAAGTTGCGCTCCCTGAAGATAGCGTCTTCTTTGGCTGTAGCTGATTTTGTTTGAGGCATCTTCCCACACCTCACCCAATATATATGCATCAGGCTTTTCCTCTTTGACCGCTTTTCTCAGCTCATCAAGAAATTTATCTGGCAATTCATCGGCAACATCAAGCCTCCAGCCGCTTGCACCCGCTTTGAGCCACTTGCGCAGAATGCCGTTTTCACCCGCGATATAGCCGATGTATCCGTCATTCTCTTCATCAATTTCGGGAAGGATGTCAACACCCCACCAGCAATCGTATTTGTCGGGAAACTCTTCGAATTTATACCATTCGGAATACGGCGAATTCTTGCTGTTATAAGCACCCTCCGTGTTGTATCTTCCGAATTTGTTGAAATAGATACTGTCTGCGCCCGTGTGGCTGAATACGCCGTCGAGCACTATTTTTATATTTCTCTTTTCCGCCTCGGCGCAAAGATGCGAAAAATCCTCTTCACTGCCGAGCAAAGGGTCTGTCTTTTCATAATTGGCGGTGTCGTATCGGTGATTTGTGTGGGCCTCGAAAACAGGGTTGAGATAAATGCAACCCACTCCAAGCGATTCAAGATAATCAAGTTTCTGCTCAATCCCTTTGAAATCGCCGCCGAAATAATCGTATTTTGTTATTTTGCCTTCGGCATCGGGCGCCCACATCGGCTCGCCGCCCCAATCGGAGCGAATCACTCTGTCTGAGGGCACACCGCTTTTTTCACTACCCGAATTGCAGAAACGGTCGGGAAAAATCTGATAGATAACCGACCCTTTTATCCAATCGGGGGTTGTGAAATCTTTTGAATATACCGTAAGCTGAAAGCTTGTTCCGTCGGGCGAAATTCTGCCCGTTGAATTTTCAAATCTTGTTATAACATCTGCGCCCTTCTTCGCCGCAAGCGCAAAATGATACCAATAAAGCCCCTGCTTTTCGGGAACGAAGCTTACGCTCCACCATTCTTCATTGTTTTTTTCGTATCTCTCCCATTCCATGGGATAAACGGCAGATTTGCCGCTGTCTGAATTCACAACAAGGCTTGCGCCCGTGCAGCAGATATCACGGGGCAAAACAATTCTCATTGTTACCTTTTCGCCCTCGCATACCGCACCGAAAGGCGATTTGTGCCATCCGAGCCTTGAATTATAGGGTATAAAATCCATTGTGTCAGTCCTTAGGGTTGTTTATTTGATAACGGGAAGTTCGGTTATTTTAATCAGCAGATCCGTGATAAAATACCCCGCACCTATAAGAATAAGCACTCCCGCCGCTATAAGTATTCCCGAAATTATTTTTCGGCTTCTTACTCTTTCTTCATAGCTCGGGCCTTCTCCGAAACGGTCTGAAAAATCCGTTATGCTCTTGCGTTGAGAAGGCTTGAGCGTTTTTTCAATTTTTCCGATTTTAGGCATCGCTCTGCTCCTCTCATCCGAAAATGTTTGTATCCGTAAAGCCTGCAAACGCAAGCGATATCAGCGCAACATAAAAAAACATTGCGGGGGTTCCTTTGAATGCATCGGGGATATCCTCGTTTTCCGCAATAAGCTGTGAGCCTTTGTTTATCAGAGCGGCGGCAAGAATAAACGCAACGCCCGCTCCGAGACCTGAACCTATGCTTCCCGCAAAAGAATATGCAGCGGAATTGTTGATATGCGGAATTGCGAAAACAAGGGTGTTGAAAGCGGCAATTCCGAGAGTTCCGAGGAATTTATCCGATGCTCTGAAAATAAGCTTTGCAAAAATCGCAACAACCGCATAAACGCTTGCAAGAACAATGCCGTAAACAACAGCCCTGAGCGCATAGGTAAGCTCTGACTGAGCCGCATAATCGTTAACAACCGCGCATAGCGCACTTGTTACGATTGAAAATCCCGATATCATAACGGCTATTCTGCCGAAAGTTCCGGGCTTTGTTGAAACTCTGAAAGCCTCGCTGATACCGAGACCCGAGCTGAGAACAAGATTCTGCACAAACACCGTATAAAATGCGGTGATAAGCAATTCGGTGATTATTTTCATTGCTCATCCCCCGTTTCTGCAGTGTCTATGCCGAGAGATTTCAGAAATTCATCAATCTCTTCTTCACTGCGTATTCTTATTTCGTCTTTATCCTCGGGAACGGTCTTTTCTTCAGGCTCTTCGGGTATTTCAAGCTCAAGCTCCTCAACAATCACGGGCTCGGACTGAGTTTCCTCCGCAACGGAGTCTTCGGAGCTCTTCTTTTCCTCGGTTATAGCTCCCCCGTCAATATATTCGGGATACCTTTTTGAAACATACGCCTTGAGCATTGCCGCCATAAAGCCGAGAATAACAAGGCATCCGAAGGGCATAAGCATCCCCTTGAAAGTTACGGGCAGATTGACCGCCATACCGCCGATTGAAGCGCTGCCGAGAAGTTCTCTGAGAGATCCAACGGCAATGAATATTGCAGATGCGCCGATACCCACCGCCGCCGCATCGTAAAACGCAGACTTTACGCTGTTTTTAACCGCAAACTGTTCGCAATGAACCGCAACAACGGAATTAATCGCAATAAGCGGAATATATATTTTCATACTGAGGCTGAGATTAATCAGCGTTTTCGTTTCGATATACCACAAAAACGGGCAAATAAGAAGAAGACCGATAATAAGATAAAGCGGCATTCTGATCCATCGGGGTATTCTTTTCATAAATGCGCTTGCGATAACGCAAACAGCAACAAGTTCCGCGAACGCAACCGCAGAAAGCATTGCGGCGTTTTTCAGCGAGGTTGACGCAGCAACAACGGGGCAAAGGCCCACAAGCTGAACAAGAACGGGGTTAAATATAACCGCACCCTTGTTAAACACTTCTTTGAACGAAAGATTATTGCTCATTCTGACGCCTCCTCTCCCGAAGAAGCAGTCTTTTTCTTTGACGGAATTCTTTTGACTGCGGAATCGATTATCGGTGAAAATGCGTTTGCAAGAAGCACGGCAAAACACACTGTTTCTTCATAAGTTCCGAATGAACGCATCAGCATACAGAAAAATCCGCACACCGCACCGTAAAGAATTCTCGTGGAATATCTGCCGGGTTGAGTTGAATGGTCGCTGAGAAGAAAAGCCGCCGCAAACATCAGCGAACCCGCCGAAAGCTCCATAAATACACTTGTTGCAACCGAAGAATTGACCCTCGGCATAACCGCCGCATATAATGCACAAACGGCAATAAAGCTCAGCGGAGCAAAAAGCGCACCTTTTCTTCTGATGAGCAGAAACACAAGGCAGGCCGCCATAAGCAGACCGCATCCCGCACCCATTGGGCCGGCAACATTGCCACTGAGAATATCGAACACATTGATTTCGTTGAGCATAACCGATTTGCCGCTCACAAGAAGCGAGCCGAGAGAATGCCCGCCGAGCATCTTCTGCGCCGAGTTATATGAAAAATCAAAAACTTGTTCTTTAAAACACACGGTTGCAAACGCAAAGCCCGCCGCCGCAGGAACAAACGGAGCTTTCATCGCTCCGCCGAAGGGCACTTTTGCAACTGCAACAGCAAAAACAGATGCCGTTGCGGGCACATAAAGCGGAACACCTGCGGGAAGCATAAGCGCAATAACCGCGCCGATATATATGTTGCTCAGATCCCTGAGCAAAAATTTTCTTCGGAGCACAACACTGAAAAGCATATCGCTCAGCATCGCCGAAACAATGCCCGTCAGAACAACGGCAAACACCCTTGCACCGTAGCCGCAGAAAGCGAGAATAAGCGGTGCGGCAAGCATTATAAGATAATCGCCGTAAAGCCTTGAGGGCTTGACCGTATTTTTTTTGTTTTCTCTATTTAACAAGGCTTTCACCCCGGATTTCCATTATTTATTCATTGCATACCGGCTCCGATGAGCATAGAATATTACATAAGAAACTTCAGGAGGCATAACAATGAAGATTAATTCCCCTGCCGATGACAAAATAACGGTTGACCTTACAAAACAGGATATGGCAGAGCTTGATATTACATACGAAGATATGGATTATTCCACAATCGAAACAAGAAGGGTTATATGGACTCTTCTCGATGAAGCAGGCAAGGTGCTCGGCAAGGAGCTCGACCCGACCCGAAGAATGATAATCGAAGCTATCCCGAAAAACGAAGGCGGCTGTCAGCTCAATTTCACAATTCTTGACTGCAACAAAAAAGTATATCCGCACAAACAGCTTCTCAAAAAGCAAAGCGACTGCCTGATTTGTGAATTCAGCTCTTTTGACACGCTTTGCAACGCCGCAGAGCGCTTCAGGCTCAGCGCACGCAGCAGCCTTTATTCGCTCGGCGGAAAATACCGCCTTGTTCTCAGCGGTTTTAATGACGCAAGAGAAATCAAACAGTTTTTTTCTGAATTTTCGGATTTTATCGGCTCGGGCCGTATGTGTTATGAACATACGGCAGAGCACTGGAAAAATATTATTCCCGAAAATGCGGTTTCAATAATTTCAGGAAGCTGAATATGCTTTCTCGGCAAGCTCACGCAAATCCGAAATCGCCTTTGAAGCATCCTCTGCGCCGAAAACAGCGCTTCCCGCAACAAAAACATTTGCGCCCGCCGAAGCTGCGGTTTCAACGGTTTTATCGTTGATTCCGCCGACAACCTGAATATCAACATCAAGGCCTCTGCGTTCGATTTCCGCACGCAGGGTCTTTACTTTATCCATTGTTTCGTGCATAAATGACTGACCGCCGAAGCCCGGCTCAACCGTCATAACAAGAACCATTGAAAGCTTGTCAAGAAGAGGGAACACTTCTTCTGCGGCAGTTTTGGGCTTTATGCTTACGCCCGCTTTGCAGCCGCATTCAATGATTTTATCAACGGTTTCCTCTGCGGGTGACGAGCTTTCAATATGGAAGGTGATTATATCAGCACCCGCCTTTTTGAAATCTTCGATATAGTCAAACGGCTTGTCTATCATAAGATGAACATCGAAAACAAGCCCTGTTTTTTCTCTTATACTCTTGATTACGGGCGCACCGAAGGTGATATTAGGCACGAATCTGCCATCCATAACATCAAGATGAAGATAATCCGCGCCGCTCTCTTCCATTCTTTTGCTCTCTGCTCCGAGAGCTGAAAAATCGCTTGCAAGCACGGACGGAGAAATTTTAATCATCCGACACTCCTCCTTATAATAATTCAGTTTATTATATCAGTTTTAAACACCAAGGTCAATATACATTTAATAAGTTTACATATTATTAAAATAAAAGAGCGGGCAGCCTCTCGCTGCCCGCCCGAATTATACAAATCTTGTTATCTCAACTATAATTCTTCCCTTTTTTGAAACGGAAGAGCACTCCCTGATGATTATTCTTCCTTTTCTTCTGAAAACAACTTTATCGCCCGCCGAAACCTTTTTATCGGGCTTCAGGCACTCGGTATCATTAACAAAAACAACTCCGCTTTCAATTGCCGCCGAAGCATCGCTTCTTGACACACGGAAAGCATTTTTTACAACGCTGTCAAGCCGCATTGAAGATACCGTGAAGCTATCGGGCACACCAACGGATTTTGCACCGTCATCAGCCTCTGAAACGGGGATGATTTCCGCTTTCAGAGTTCCTCTTCCCGCCTTGCTCATATTGTCACGGATGAAGGGGGCTATCTTTGACAAAACAACCATTTTGCAGCCGTTTTCATCAACCGAAATATCACCCGTTGTTTCGCGGCGAATCCCAAGCCCCATAAGGGATCCGAGGTAGTCACGGTGGCTGAGCGAGGGTGAAAATTTATCCTTTTCGAGCCGTATAACCGAAAGCGGATTATCATCGGGATTTTCGCTGAAATACGCCCTTAATTCCGCCTCATTTTCAGCCTCGATATACTCGGGCAAAAAGACCGCAACGGTGCGCTCCGCATCCTCAAAAACGCCGTAAAAAATCATCTTCACATCGGCATACCGAAGGCGGATTTGCGACACAACGCTGCGCTCGTGCATATCAAGAAAATCGCTGTTTGTTATCATCGAATTTTCGCTGCACGCACGCACTTTATCTTCGATTTTGGAAATTATAAGCTTATCTTCGTTTGTCATATCAATCGTCGTTCAGTTCAATTTCTCTCCAGCAGCATTCGATCATATCTCTGTAAGTTGCGAGCGAGCCCTGAACCATTTCGGCTGTGCCGCCGCCTCTGCCCGCGCAGCAGGAATTAAGCTCTGCGGCAACCTTTCTCACATCATATGTGCGGCTTGCGACGGCATATTTATATCCATCCTCGTCGTTGCCCGAAAAAACAGCCGCAACGAACGCTTTCTGAGCAAGAATATCGCATAAAACTCTTGCATCTGCGGCGTCTCCGCTATCGTCAAACAGACAGCATTTTTCACCGTCGCAATCCTCGGCATACATCTCAAAATAGTTTCTTTTAAGCTGAGAATATCTGAATTTCATATCCTTCTGCTGATCAAGAACGCGCTCAACAGCTTCGCTCACCTCTTCGGGTTTTGCTTTAAGCATAACCGAAATACCGTGAACGTTTTTATCCTTTTCAGAATAATCTTCGAACGCTTTTCTGCCGATTCGAAGGGTCAGTCTGATGCCTTTTTTATTCTTCATTGAAGAAACGATTTTTATGATTCCTATCTCACCCGTAAACGCAACGTGAGTGCCGCAGCAGGCGCATAAATCAATGCCTTCGATATCTGTAAGGCGCACCTGACCGCTTATTTCTTTTTTGCTTCTGTAGTCATATTTTTCAAGTTCATCCGCCGAGGGATAAACTGCTCTTACGGGCAGATTTTTATATATTGCCTCGTTCGCAAGGCGCTCAGCTTCTGCGAGATTTTCAGCGCTTACGGGGCCGCTCAGGTCAACGGTTACGCCGCTTTCGCCTATGCGGAAACCAACATTTTCAACGCCGCACATTTTATGGATAAATCCCATAAAAATATGCTCACCCGTATGCTGCTGCATAAACTCGAATCTTCTCTCGAAATCAATGCGGCATTCAACATCTCCGCAAACTTCGGATGCGCAGATATGCACAACATCCTCGCCTTTTTCAACGGTGTCAATAACCTCAGCGCCGCCTATGAATCCCGTATCGCCGGGCTGCCCGCCGCCTTCGGGATAAAACGCAGTTTTATCAAGAATTACCTCATATCCGTTTTCGCCTTTTTCGCAGGAAACAACCTTTGCGGTGAATTCTTTTATATATTGGTTTTCATAATATAATCTCTGTGTCATTTCGGATTCCTCATTATGATTTGTATTCAAAGGTCTGTTCGTTCTGAAGAACAGCAAGATATCTGCGGCATTCTTCCTTTGCCTTTTCAAGGTCAAGGTCAAGATAGTTGCCGCACTCCTTCTTTGTGTTGCCGAAAACTTCGCCGTCATAAGCGATGATATCCGCAAGAATTTTCTTTGTTATTTCAAGGATTTTTGCGTTATCCGCATTGCGCACAAGCAGATAAAATCCCGTTCTGCAACCCATAGGGCCGAAATAGATAACATCATCTTTTATCTCTGAATTTCTTACGAATGTTGCAAACATATGCTCAACGGTGTGAGCTGTTGTTGTGTCCATAAAACTTCCCGCATTGGGAACTCTTGTTCTCATATCATAGGTTGTTATATCTCCGTCAATGCGGGAAACATAAATACCCTCTGTAAGAAGATCGTGGTCAACGGTAAAGCTTGTTATTTTATTCATAATTTTCTTTCCTTTCTGCGTTTGATTATCGAAACAATGAATGTATACAGCGGTAAAATATATAAGTAGCAAGCGAGGAGGAGCGATGCTTCGGGTGCTCCCGCCGATGTGAGAGGCACTGCCGCCGCAATTGACCAGGGCACAAGCGGTGAAATAACAACCGCAGTGTTTTCAAGGTTCATTGCCGCTTTTTCTTTGTTATTCTCCATTCCGTCGCAAAGCTGATGCGTGAGAATAATTGCCAGAGTCTGATTGCAGGATATAAGCGAAGTCAGCGCCGATGTTATCATCGTTGCGCCGAAGGGTGTTGCCTTTTTGCCGAGTGCGGATATTTTTTCTTTCATCGAATCAAGCAGACCCGTTTTCGCAAATATGCCCGAATATGCCGACGAAATGCAGACTATCGCCGTTGCGTTGAGCATTGAAACAAGCCCGCCGCCGCTCATCATATTGCTCAGCTGAGCCGTTTGAGCTTCGTAGCCGAGAATCAGAGTTTTCAAGGTCTGAACAAACCCCATATCCTGAACCGTAATGCCGATTACCGAAGCCGAAACAAGGCTTGCAAGAAGCACATATTTCGTTTTCACTCTGAAAAGCGAAAGCGCAAGAATCACAACCGCAGGGATTACCGTGACAGGGTGAAGATTGAACTCCGCCGAAAACATCGCTTTAAGGTCGGGCACATCGCCCGAAACATCTGATGTAAAGCCGAGAACAACATAAATCACGCAGGCAATCAAAGTCGGAATCGCCGCCGTGCGGAACATATTCTTTATGTTTGTGAAAATATCGGTTTTTGTAAGCTCAGAAACGAGCAATGCGCTCGTTGAAACAGGCGAACATCTGTCGCCCCAGAGCGCACCCGAAACCATTGCGCCGCCAACGATAACGGGATTCATTCCCATTGACTTTGCCATCGTCATACAGATAACACCCATCGTTGCCGAAGTTCCGAAAGATGTTCCCATCAGAAACGAAACAAAGGCGTTGAGAACGAATGTCATCAGAACAAAAATCTGCGGGCTGATAAATCCCGAAGCGGAGCTGATGATGAATGCAATCGTGCCCGATTCGCGCCACGATGCGGTCAGCAATCCGATAAGCAAGAAGTTGATAAGAATGTTTTTTGAGGTTTTTATTCCGTCAAAAATCATCCTGAATATTGACTTGAAAGAGTGTTTTTTTATTTTTGCGTATGCGCTGAAAACAACAAGCCCCACACCGAGCGCATAAAGCACGGAAAGGTCAAATATGACACACACGAGCAGTGCAAGGCAAAACAGCGCCAAAGTAACAATTTCCATAGAACATAACCGTCTGTTTTGTGATTATTGCAGAAATAAATCCACAATTTTTAATTATATATCATCTATGCCTTTTTTTCAAGTGCAACACTCCGCAACACTGTTCAAACACATCCGATATGTATAATGTTACTAAAAAAATGTTTTAAATTTATTATATATTTTCCCGAAAATGTATGGAAATTTCTGTTTTCCTGTGTTATAATCATTGATGGCTTATTCTGTGAATTTGCAGAATGAGAGTTAAAAGTTTGTTTATTATTATTTTGGAGGTAGATACCAATGGCTTACAAGTATGTTTATTTGTTCTCCGAAGGCGACGCTTCAATGCGTAACACCCTCGGCGGTAAGGGCGCTAACCTTGCTGAAATGACAAAGATCGGTCTTCCCGTTCCTCAGGGCTTCACAATTTCAACTGAAGCTTGCACAAAGTACTATGAAGACGGCAAGAAGAACAACGATGAAATCCAGGCTCAGATCATGGAATACATCGTTAAGATGGAAGAAGTTACAGGCAAAAAATTCGGCGATAAGGAAAATCCCCTTCTCGTTTCAGTTCGTTCAGGTGCTCGTGCTTCAATGCCCGGCATGATGGACACAATCCTTAACCTCGGCCTCAACGAAGAAGTTGTTGACGCAATTTCAGAAAAGAGCGGCAACCCCCGTTGGGCTTGGGACTGCTACAGAAGATTCATTCAGATGTATTCAGACGTTGTTATGGAAGTTGGTAAGAAATACTTTGAAGAGCTCATCGACGAGATGAAGGAAGCAAAGGGCGTTACTCAGGACGTTGATCTTACTGCAGACGACCTCAAGACTCTTGCAGGTCAGTTCAAGGCTGAATATAAGAACAAGATCGGTAAGGACTTCCCCTCAGATCCCAAAGAACAGCTTATGGGCGCTGTTGAGGCTGTTTTCCGTTCATGGGACAACCCCCGTGCAAACGTTTACCGCCGCGACAACGATATCCCCTATTCATGGGGTACAGCAGTTAACGTTCAGATGATGGCATTCGGCAACATGGGCGACAACTGCGGTACTGGCGTTGCTTTCACACGTGACCCCGCTACAGGCGAAAAGGGTCTCATGGGTGAGTTCCTTACAAATGCACAGGGTGAAGACGTTGTTGCAGGTGTAAGAACTCCGATGCCCATCGCTGAAATGGAACAGAAGTTCCCCGCTGCTTTCAAGCAGTTTACAGAAGAGACAACGACATCCCCTATTCAT
>JAZLBI010000061.1:0-3331 GCA_045613625.1 Acutalibacteraceae bacterium
GAGAATGTTGGCAGCAGAATATCAATATATCACACTTCGGGAAAAGCCTGAACTGATGCTTCGGGCAGCGGAGTGGTTCAGCAGTAAATGGTCGGCACCCACCGAAGCATATCTTGAATGTATGACCTCATACTTGCAAAACGAAACCGAATACGGATGGTATCTTTGTTTGCACGAAGGTCACATTATCGGTGGCCTGGGTGTTATTGAAAACGATTTTCATGAGCGAACGGACCTTTCTCCAAATATTTGCGCTGTTTTTACAGAAGAAAAACACCGAAGGCAAGGAATTGCGGGGCATTTACTTAATATGGCAGTTGAAGACTTGAAATCAGCAGGTATTTCCCCTGTATATCTGGTTACAGACCACACAGGTTTTTATGAAAGATACGGTTGGGATTTTTTCTGTATGGTGCAATGTGACGACGAGGCCGATATGTCAAGAATGTATGTCCATAAATAACGAAAACAGGAATTCCCCACTTTGCTAACTGCCACACAGGCAGCTGTCAAGAACATGAAACAAGTTAAACTTAATTCACAAATAAACAAAATCCCCTTGGAGAAATCCAAGGGGATTGCATTTTGCACATAATATATCATAAAAACTTACTAAAATATAACAAAACATAGAATTACCAAAAAAGCAGGAAAATTCCTTGAAAATCAAATATATAAGTCATATAATCAAACAGTAATTTTATGGTAAATGGTGTGGATTTATGAAAAAATCAAAGCAAGCAATTTTCAAACCAAAGCTTATTTCTTGTCTTAAAGGTTATAGTGGTGCTCAATTTGGAAAAGATTTGACATCAGGTGTTATTGTTGCTATTATTGCACTTCCACTTTCTATTGCTCTTGCACTGGCATCGGGTGTTACTCCTGAGCAAGGTCTTTATACTGCAATAATTGCAGGTTTTGTAATCTCAATGCTTGGCGGCAGCCGTGTTCAGATTGCAGGGCCTACTGCTGCCTTTGCCACGATTGTTGCGGGTATCGTTGCTGAAAACGGATTTTCAGGACTTGTTCTTGCAACTCTCCTGGCGGGTGTAATGCTTATACTTATGGGCGTGTTTAAGCTTGGCAGTCTTATAAAATATATCCCTTACACCATTACAACGGGATTTACAACAGGTATTGCTGTCACGTTGATAATCGGTCAGATTAAAGATTTTTTCGGGCTTACTTTTGTGAACTCACCTATTGAAACTGTTGAAAAAATCGAAGAAGTTGTGCATCAGTTCAACACATTCAACTTTGAAGCTTTTTTAATTGGTGCAATTTCTCTTACAGTACTTATTGTATTCCCTAAATTCATCAAGAAAATCCCGCCATCAATTTTTGCAATAATCATTTCAGCGGTGCTTGTAAAAGTTTTTGATATGAATGTAAACACAATAGGCTCGTTGTATACAATTTCCTCATCACTTCCCGTTCCGTCAGTTCCCGATTTTTCATTTGAAACCGCAAAAGCGATTATTCCAGATGCTTTCACAATTGCAGTGCTTGCCGCGGTTGAATCACTTCTTTCCTGCGTTGTTGCAGATGGAATGACAGGTAGCAGACACAATTCAAACACAGAACTTATTGCTCAGGGTGCAGGTAATATTGCGTCAGCACTTTTCGGAGGCATTCCTGCTACAGGTGCAATTGCTCGAACAGCAGCAAACATAAAAAATGGTGGCAGAACTCCTGTTGCAGGTATGGTTCACGCCGTTGTTCTCCTTCTTGTTCTTGTGGTTCTTATGCCCTATGCTGCACTTATTCCCATGCCGACTATTGCAGCAATTCTTTTTGTTGTTGCTTATAATATGAGCGAGTGGAGAGAGTTTGTTGCAATTATTAAAAAAGCTCCTAAAAGCGACACTCTTATTCTTCTTGTTACTTTTATTCTTACAGTTGTGTTTGACCTTGTTGTTGCAATTGTTGTAGGTGTCATACTTGCAACCGTTATGTTTATGAAACGTATGAGCGATGTTACAGATGCTTATGGTTGGAAAGAAATCGACGAGAATACAGATGATGAGAGTATACGACTCAAAAGGGTTCCTGAAAACGCAATGGTGTTTGAAATTACAGGCCCTATTTTCTTCGGTGCATCAACAAAAATTGCCGATGTTATCAAAACGGCAAACAAGCAGATTCTTATTTTGAGAATGAGAAGCGTTCCTGCTATTGATGCAACGGGTCTTCAAAGCCTTGAAGCCATTATTAAAGTGTGTGAAAAACAAAATAAAACACTTATTCTTTCGCATATCAATGAACAGCCAAAGAAAACTCTTGAAAAAGCAAAACTTCTTGATAAAGTTCTTATTGCTGATAATATTGATATTGCCATAGGAATGGCTGAAAACAAAAAATAATCCCCCTGCTTTGATAACCGCCGCACAGGCAGCTGTCAAAAGTTAATAGGACTAAACCTGTTTTTCAGTTCGCATCGGCTGCGATGGTCTCTGAATCACAGAAAATCAACGGGCATGTATCTCCGCCTGTATCAATGGGAAGATATCACCGTCGAAGTCTATATCTGATATAACCGACTCCCTCTGTTGGAAACAGCAGAGGGAGTTTTTGTCTTAGTATATAAAATTTTATTTTGTATTGAAAAAACTATAAGTTTAATTTATAATAAAATTGGTGTCGGACATCAAAAACTGCCATTTTAATTCTTGGGGCAAATTTTAAGGAGATTATGTTATGAGGTTTTTGAATAAGCTTTCAGGAGAAGCAATCATACTTCTTATAGGAATTGCAATATTTATGATCGGTTGTATCCAGCCTTTTCGCTATGAATCCGCAAAGGAAAACGGATATGAAGTAACCGCAACAGTCGTTGATGTTGATTATGTTGACGATTATGATATGATTGAAGAGAAAGACATAACCAAACGTATTGTTTATGTAGATTATGTTGTCGACGGCAAAGAATACAAGCGTATCGAAGCACCCAGTTCTGCCGACAGTGATAACTGCGACGTTGGTGACACAATAAAATTTGTTGTAAGCCCGATTTTTCCTCAATATCCGATGTTTGAAGGCGGTGTTATAGCAACAATCGGCTTTTGCGCGACAGCATACGGAATTTATTGCATAATTAAAGCAAAAACACAAAAAAGAAAAGCTGCAGCAAATAATATGAATTAACCAAACAATCCCTTTGGAGCAACCCAAGGGGATTTTGGGCTTTATGTTTGACAAACATCTCGCTCTGAGATATAATCGAATCAATACGGAGGTGTCATTTATGGCTTCAAAATGCAAATGCTGTGACTGGAAAATAAAAGAAAATGAACCGATTGTTTTTTGCCCTGACTGTGGAGCTGTATTTCAC
>JAZLBI010000062.1:0-20476 GCA_045613625.1 Acutalibacteraceae bacterium
TGGAAAAAGATATTGTTTCGGGTTCGTTTGAAGTTGAAAGAATGACTCTTGAAGAAATAATTGCAGCAGGTATAGATGTTAATGACCCTGACAACAGACATATTGTCAAAATTAATGTAAGATTAAAATATTCAAAAGTTAGCAAGAACATTTCTTGCTATTATAACACTGTGACTAAGGAAACCAGAGTTGATCCCGGTAAACCCGGAAAAGGTTTTATAATTCCTTCATATAGACCATATGGACCAAATACTCCATATGGACCAAATACTCCAAACGATGAGTTTTCACCGTTTTATCCAGGTGGTTATAATAACGATGGTCACTCTTCTTATTGCACGGCAGAACCTATTGTTGATGAAAACGGTAATATACAAGGCGTTGCTATTTTTGATATACCGGTTGAAGCTACTTTCTTAAAAGAGTTCTTTGATGTCAAACTTCATATTATAAACAATGCTGATGCTGATTTTGCTTTGGTGGATAATGAGGTAAAGCTTCACATTCCTGAAGGTTTGACATTGATGAAAGAGGCAATTGGTTATTCGAACAGTACGGATGTAAGTTTTGACTCGCTTTACGGTCAGCAAACCAAAACTATAAGCTGGGTTTTGAGAGGTGACGTAAAGGGTGAATATGATCTGTCTGCTGATTACAGTGCAGTACTTAAGGATTTTAATGTAAATGTTAACAGAAGATTTGTGACCGAAGAACCTATAAAGGTTTACGGAACAGATGCGGCAGAAATGTTTATTGTTGCATCAGAGCTAATGGAAGACAATAAAATTCTTTTTGATTGCGGTATCCATAATAAGAGCGATATAGACATATATCTTCCGGATATTTACATTGTAGAAGATGAAGTTAAGGATTATGAGGTTAATTTCTTAAATAAGCTTCATGTAAAGTCTGATGGTAACGCAGAGTATCTTAACGTAAAAGACGGATTAATGGTTTTAAAGCCTGGAGAGTCGCTGTATGCTCAATATGAATTGACATATACCAAACAAGATTTTGGCGATGACAAATTGTTTTTATCCTCAGCAACTTTTTGGTATTTATCTGAAGCTAAGATGGATGTAACTATTCAAAGAAAGGAGCAAGAAACAGAGCTCACAAAAGTAAAACAACTTAATATTTCTGAAAGTATAAATGAAATCAGTCCTTATGTTTACACGTTAAACGGATTATTAAGTGTAATAGTTAACAACAAAAATGCTCGTTACACCAGTGAAAACGGTGTGTTATATTCGAAGGATAAAACAAAGTTAGTTTTATATCCTTCACAAAAACCACTTGAAGAAGGTTTCGCTATTTCGAATACAGTAGAATCCATATCAACAGGAGCTTTTTACGGTAGAGATGATTGGAGTTATATGTTTGTTCCTGAACATGTTACCAGTCTTGAAGAACGAGCTGTTGGGTTTGCATATGAGAGCATGGTAGGTCATGTTGCAGATAAAAATTTGATAATTTGTTGTTATACAGATTCCGCAGCACATAGATATGCAATGGATAACCATATTCGTTACATTCTTGTTGATGGTGGTTATGGTATGAGCTTTAATGGTCAGATTCAAAGAATGTATTTAGGTGAAACTTCAACAGCAACTATGTTCTTTGTGAAGACAACCTACAATCCTGAAGATGTTGTTTTTACCATAGAAGATACAAATGTAGTAAAAATATTGGAAACAGAAATAGAGAAAAACGAATTTATACCAAATTTTTATAACATTTATGTTAAATTGGATTCAGTTAAACTCGGTTCTACTTTTCTTGTGGCATCTTTGCCAAGCGAAAACTCAGAGACAATTCAGGTGATAGTTGAAGAAAAACCTGTTTATGTTCCGTATGATTCAACAGATGACGATATTGTTGCTTTGGCATTATCAAATCTTGTTTATGAAGATGACCTTGAAAAACACATAGGAGAAAATGTTTCTACTATGGGTTATGGTAACGAAACTATTTGGAATGATTTTGATGTTTTATGGTCTGATCTTTATAGTAGTTATATTTCTGAATATAAACTTATTCACACCAAGCGGGATACATCTTCTGGCTTTTTTGCAGCGGCTTTTTACCATGAAGAAAAGAATAAATTGTTTATTGCTTATGAAGGTTCATATCCACTTACTATTGAAAATTTATTCTCAAAGCCTGGAGAAATGTGGAACGATTGGGTGGTTAACGATGCTGCGGTATTGTTGTTTGATAGTGTTACCTCTCAATTTCCTAATGCAATCGAAATGATTTCTGAATCAAAGAGTAGAGTGCCCAAATATAAAGATCCCGATATCATTTTAACGGGTCATTCTCTTGGAGGCGGTTTGGCGATGTTTGTTTCTGCATTGGGCGACATCAGAGCGCATACATTTAATGCGCTACCGTCACTTGACATTGGTTATTATCATATGACGGCACTGTTTGGTGAAAATTTTCATGGTGTTGACAGGTGGAAGTGTATTGACCATGTTAACCCTGATGATTTGGCTTGTGGCAAGTGGAGCATTGATAAAAAGCATAGTTTTGTGCATGAGCAGAGTGATTTTGAACATACTAATCACTCACTGAATTCAATGCTGACAATAACCAAAGGTAGATTACGTCTTACTGATTACAATCCGAAGTATATTACTGTAAGCAGTTTTAGCCAAGAAAATATTAATCCTTGGGAACAATGTGTTTTTGATACTCATTTAGATGCTCAAAATGAGTTTATTCTGAATTACACATATGAGATTGCTAAAATGTTTTTGAGTTCCGGCCCTACATTGGTAAGTGCGATAAAAATTTTAGCTGAAATGATTAAAAATCTCTTTTCAATTTTCAGCAATAAATTGGTTTTGGGATCATCGCTTGCTGATTCTGTTAAAGGATCAAGTTGGATAGAGATATTTTATTCTTGCAGGGACATTCTCTATGGTGGAAATGGCAATGACACTATTGATGGTTATTCGGACAGAGATGTTATTATCGGCGGCAAGGGAGGTGACACTCTTGTTGGCGGTTCCGGAGATGATTTGTATATTTACTATAAAGGTGACGGAACAGATTATATAATTGATGATTCAGGCAATGATGTTATTGCGATGGTTGGTTTTGATAAAAGGGATAAAATCGTTATTGATAAAAATCCCGGCGGATATAAGCAACAGGGCGAAGTGATTGTTAAATGTAATAATGAGGTTATACTTAAAATTGAAACGAGGAACAATTATAAGTATTTTGACCTAAAAATGACTCTTGATTTCGTTGGATTGGACGAGGAAATAGAAGTCAATGTGTTGAACAATAGGGTTAATGATGATCCGATAGACTGTTCGTTTGCTTGCCCGATTGAGTTAAAGATTTATTCTCCGGAAAACGAACTGTTAGCTCATCTAAAAAACGAAGAAGAACAAAGAATATATACCCAATATGGTTCTTTCTTCACGATTTATGATGAGGAAACTAAAGAATATCACAAGTATTTATCAAGCATTGACAGCAGATGTCGGGTCGAGATAATCGGAATTGATACTGGTGAAATGGATGTTGCTTTACAACATTCTGTAGGCGAAGACACTTCTGTATATTATTATGAAGATATTCCTGTTATCAACGGCGAAACAATGACTTTTGATTTACCTACCAAAACGATAAGGTCAAAGGATGTTGAGTATGACCTTAATGATAATGTTTCTGTTCCTATTGAACGCTTTGAAATGTCTGATAAGGAACTGACTCTTTCTGAAGGCGACTCATTTAGTCTTAATGCAACTGTGTTTCCTGCAAATGCTACGAAACAAAAAATTGTTTGGTCTTCTACTGACGATTCAATTATCAAAGTTGATGAAAACGGTAGAATAACAGCTATTAAAAAAGGTGAAGCAAAAATCTATGCAACAATTGAAGATGTAGGTTTCTTCTGCACATGCGATGTTACTGTTGGAGAAAAAATTGATCCGCAGGAACGAATGGTAACATGGATTGTTGATGGCGTTTCTCAAACTCAATTGGTATGTGTAGGGGATAATATTGAAAAACCTGCAACACCGATAAAAGACGGATATAAATTTATGGGCTGGACACCCGATATTCCTGAAACAATGCCTGAATATGATCTGATATTTACCGCTGTATTTGAAAAATCATACATCTGCCCCGATTGCGGCAATGAAATTCTTGGCGAAGCTGCAATTAACGAACATATTGCTGCGGAAGCAAGAATGAAAGCAACTGTTAAGATTAAGAACAACAACGGTTCAAACACAATCAAATATGGTGAAACACTTCGTCTTACTGCAATAACATCCAATATGCCCGCAGATGTAAAAATTTGCTGGTATATTGATGGTGTTAAAAAAGGCGAAGGTGAAACTTTCAATGTAAGTTTTGAAAGCGGAACAAAGATGGTTGAAGTCAAGCTCGTTGATTCAAACGAAAATGTAATCAAGAACGCTGGCGGAAATGAGATTAAGGATTCCGAAAGCGTAACAGTCAAGGGAGGCTTCTTCCAGAAGATTATTTCATTCTTCAAGAACCTTTTCAGAATGAACAGAACTGTTGTTCAGGCAATTTTCAAAGGTATGTTCTAATTATCAAACAGAGAGCTCATCCTTGGATGGGCTCTTTTGTATGTGCAACAGCATTTTGTGCGCTATAGCCGGCCATAAATACAATTTTAGCCAAAAATTCATGCGCTATAGAACGTGACGCGACTTTTGTTTTCTGTTAAAATGGATATACAGAAACCAAAGTGACGGAAGAGGATTTATGGCTGGAATAATAGAAGATTTTTATTACGGAAATTTAGAACCTCAAGAATATTGTGATGAACATCAGGCGAAATTAAAGAAAACGCATACTGAACTTACCGAACTCGAAAAACAGCTTAGCGAAAAGCTTATCAGTGAGGATCGGGATATGTTTATGAAATATTCAGAACTGTATCTGAAATTTCTTTCGGACAGTAATTTGGATAGTTTCACGTTGGGGTTCAGATATGGCGCCCGTTTCACATACGATACTTTTATCACTCGATAGCTCCGAAGTCCTTTCGTTAGGAAAAGTTCATGACATAACAAGCTCTGCAGAAAAATCTCTGCAGAGCTTGTGTGTTTATTGGGAGAAAAACAAAATTTCCAAATGGCAACAAAAAGAGCTCATCCGATAGTCGGATGGGCTCTTTAGTCATCATATCAAGGCAGTTTTTGTTTCAATTGGTGTAAATTTGGTGTAAATTCGTGATTTTTAAATTTCAAATCGTTGTATATCAATGGTTTCGGAGTTTTGGGCATATATTGCCGTGACATACAAACATTATTCTTTTCATCCGAAACTCCCGTAAATATATTGTTATAGAAATACATTATCATATAGCTTCATAAAAATCCATATTTTTATTTTCATACTGCGATGATTTTTTGTTGAGAAGCGCATATTGTAAAACGGCATCTGTTGTGCTAAAATAGAAGAACAGTTTTGGATTTACGGGTGAAATTATGCAATATTACATAGGTCAGCTTCTCGGAGTGCTCGTTACTCTCGGGGTTATTATCAATTTTCAGTTTAAAAAGAAAAGGCATATGCATATTGCCTCGCTGATAATCAACATACTGTCGGCGGCAAACATTCTGCTTCTTGACGGATTTAATTCCGGCGTTATTGTGTGCACCGTGGCGGTTATTCAGCTTATGCTTTCAATTTGGCACGAAAACAAAAACACCAAAGCATCGGTTACAGAAAAAATTATTTTTCTTGTGCTTTATGTTTCGGGCGGAGTTCTCGGATTCCATCAGCCGCTTGACCTTCTTTCAATTGCCGCCGCTGTTTTCTATATGCTTGCGGTATTCCAGAAAAAAGAGCAGAATTTCAGAATTATGTTGCTTTGCAATATGTCGATATGGACGGTTTATCACACGGTTCTCGGCTCAACCGCCGTTTTTGCGCAGATTGCGGGAATTATATCCTCGCTCGTTGCGCTTTACAGATACAGAAACAAAGCAAAAAGCATATAACATCAGAATCCGGCGGAATAAGCACCGCCGGATTATTTATATAAAAATGTTTTTGTGTTGACATAAATTTGCTTTCATTGTAGAATTTAATAAAAACATAAAGGAGAAAATACAATGGCTAAAATTCTTATCAGCCCCGGCAAATATGTTCAGGGCGCAGGCGAAATGAAAAAGCTTTATGATTATGCAAAGGACTACGGCAAAAAGGCTCTTGTTCTCATCACCGAATCGGGTTATAAGAGAATCGGCGCAACCGTTGAAAGCAGTTTTGCAGGTCAGGATTTTGAGCTTGTTTTTGATTATTTCAACGGCGAATGCTCAAAGAATGAAATCAACAGACTTGTTAAAATTATGGAAGAAAAGGGCTGTGACCTTGTTATAGGCATCGGCGGCGGCAAGATTCTTGACACATCAAAGGCTGTTGCATATTATTGCAAAACTCCCGTTCTTATCTGCCCCACAATCGCTTCAACAGATGCTCCTTGCAGCGCACTTTCTGTTATCTACACCGATGACGGCGTTTTTGAAGAATATCTTTTCCTTCCCGCAAACCCCAATATGGTTCTTATGGATACCGATATCATTGCAGCTTCACCTGCAAGACTTACCGTTTCGGGTATGGGCGATGCACTTGCAACATATTTTGAAGCAAGAGCGGTTATGGCAAAGGATGCGGGCACTTGCGCAGGCGGCAAGGTTACCTGTGCGGCGATGGCTCTTGCAAAACTTTGCTTTGATACACTTATGGATGAAGGCGTAAAAGCGAAAATTGCTCTTAACGCAGGTGCTTGCACTGAGGCTGTTGAAAAAGTTATTGAAGCAAACACACTTCTCAGCGGAATCGGTTTTGAAAGCGGCGGCCTTGCGGGTGCGCACGCAATCCATAACGGCCTCACCGTTCTTCCCGAATGCCATCATATGTATCACGGCGAAAAGGTTGCTTTCGGAACACTCACTCAGCTTGTTCTTGAAAATGTTGATGGCGACGAACTTGAAAGAATAATCAGCTTCTGCATCGAACTTGGTCTGCCCGTAACCTTCGAAGAACTCGGCATCACCGAAGTTACCGATGAAAAGCTTATGGCGGTTGCAACAGCGGCTTGTGCAGAGGGAGATACTCTTCATAATATGCCTTTTGAAGTAACTCCCGAAAAGGTTTGTGCAGCTCTTAAAGCGGCAGATGCTTACGGCAGATATTTTCTCGGCGAATAATTTATTGAATTAACAACAAGGCGGCATTCTGCAAAACAGATGCCGTCTTGCTTTTGTTATGAGAATATTGTATAATTCATTCATCGAACGATTTCAAGGGAGGGTTAATATGAAAAAACAAGCTCAGCTTCTTAACGTTGCTCTTTCGGCAATGTTTCTTGCTTTTGCATTTGTGATGCCTTTTCTGACAGGGCAGATTCCTCAAATAGGCAAAATGCTTTGCCCCATGCATATTCCCGTTATTCTTTGCGGATTTGTATGCGGCGGACCGTGGGGTCTTGCTGTTGGTTTTATCGTGCCTCTTCTGCGCTCTTTTGTTTTGGGGGTGCCGGCGATGTATCCCAATGCGTTTGCAATGGCGTTTGAACTTGCGGCTTACGGCTTGATGAGCGGTGTTCTCTACCGTGCATTCCCGAAAAAGAAAGTCTGCATATACGGTTCACTTTTAATTTCAATGATTGTCGGAAGGCTTGTGTGGGGCGTTGTTCAGTTTGCCTGCATGGGGCTTGATAATGCAAAATTCGGTTTTGAAGCATTCTGGGCAGGCGCAGTAGTCAATGCGATTCCCGGAATCATTCTTCAGATTGTTTTGATTCCCGTTGTTGTTATGCTTCTTGAAAAAACCAAAATTATAAGCAAAAGTTTATTGTGACGGTCTGATCATCGGCAAAATAAATTCTTGACAGCGTATTGTGAAGCTGTTATAATATCCACAATCGAATATGAATTGAAAAGATACGGTTTGAAAGGCTTTTGCCGAGTAGATTAAAAGGGAAATCAGGTTTGAATCCTGAGCAACCGCCATTACTGTAAATTGCAATTTTTTTGTATAAGTCAGAACACCTGCCGTATTGAATTTGGTTAAACACAGCTTTGGTGAGAAGGGTGCAACCGATTAACTGCTTAACAGTGTATCGGGGGCGCATTTTTTTACCTTTGTTGAGTGGTTTGTCTGTTGTACTCTTTTAACTTTAAAGGTTGAAAGGGTATTTTTTTATGTTCAGAATCAGTGGCCACTGTTTTGATAAAAAACAAAAAAGGAGTAACACAATGAAAAAATTATTCTCGTTTATGCTTGCGTTCCTTATAATTATGGGATGCGTGAGTATAACAGCCTTTGCGGATGACACTTCCGCAACCGTTTATGTTTCAATTTCAGACAAAGGTCAGCTCGTTGCCGCGCAAACAAAGGTTGCCGTTACCGATATCGACGGCGACAACGTTCTTACCGTCAATGATGCTCTCTATGCGGCACACGAGGCCGTATATTCAGGCGGAGCAAAAGAAGGATACAGTTATTATGCACACAAAGATTACGGTCTTTCAATCGGCAAGCTTTGGGGAGATACAAGCGGAAACTTTGGTTACTATATCAACAATTCTTCTTGTTGGAGTCTTGCAGACCCTGTGAAAAACGGCGATTATCTTAATGCTTTTGTTTATTCGGACAGTAAAAATTATTCAGATAAATATTGTTTCTTTGATGTGTATACCGTTTCTGCAGACGCAAAATCAGATATTGAGTTGACCCTCAATTATGCGGGTTATGATGCAAGCTGGAATCCGGTGACACTCCCCGTTGCCAATGCGGAAATAACCGTTGACGGCAAAGCAACAGGAGCAAAAACTGATGCAAACGGCAAGGTAACAATACAGATCGGCGGTGCAGGCAATCATATCATAAGCGCAGTTTCTGAATCTGAAACTCTTGTTCCTCCCGTGTGCACAGTTCAGATAAACGGCGGAATAATAGCATCTGTTTTTTCTGCGATAACATCGTTTTTCTCTGCAATTATCAGCTTCATCCTTTCATTTTTTTCTTAAATTATGAAAATGTTCTGTAAGCTGAAGTTTTTTGCTGTTGCTGTGATTATTGCGGCGGCAGGATTTATTCCTGCTGCCGCTTACGGCAACAATGCAAAACGGTATAAAGAAGGAATAATTGAATATAATCTGCAAAAGTCATATGAGGATTCCGTTCAGGAATGGATTGACGGTGATTTGTCGCGTGATGCGGGAGCAGGCTCCGAGTGGTATATTATTGCCTTGAGCAATAACGGCAAATATGACTTTTCGAAATATAAAAATGCTTTGAACGGCTATCTTTCGGAAAACGAAGTCGGCTCAGCATCATCCCGCCTTAAATATGCACTCACCTATGTCGCAATCGGCGATAAAACAAATCCGTATATAAACAAGGTTCTCGCTGATTCAATCGGTGAGCAAGGAATAATGAGCCTTGTTTTCGGCTTGCATTTGCTCAACAATGGTTATATATGTGACGCTTATTCTGTTAACACACTTATCGATGAACTGTTATCTTTGCAACTTGCAGACGGAGGCTTTTCGGTTGCGGGAGAATATGGGGACGTTGATGTGACTGCAATGACTGTTCAGTCATTGGCTGTTTATTATAATGATAATCCTGATGTTAAATCTTCGGTCGATGCGGCTCTCGATTTTCTTTCAGTCCGTCAGCTTGAAAACGGCGGATATTCGGGATACGGAGTTGCTAACCCTGAAAGTGCGGCGCAGGTTGTGATAGCGCTTTCGTCTTTGGGTATCGATGTTTGCGGCGACAACAGATTCACCAAAAACGGCAACACTGTTTTTGACGGAATGAGCAGTTTTCGTTTGGCTGACGGAAGTTTTTGCCACAAAGAAGGCGGTGATTCTGATTCAACGGCAACGGCTCAGGTTTTCGGCGCTTCAATTGCCTATGATAATATGAAAAACGGTAAGTCCTCATTCTATATTTTCAATGATAATAAAACAATTTCCGAAGAAACAACAACCAATGCAATTGCAACTGAAACAACACCGATTCAAACATCCCTGACCGAAACAATAATTTTCATCGAGAACACTTCGGGAACTACAAACATAACAACAAACTGCGAATCAGACACACAAAAAACAGAATCGGCAGAAACCGTTAAAGCTGAAACAAATTCTGTTTGTTTGATAATTATCTCTGTCTGTGTTGCTGCAATATTGATATGTGCAGTGCTTTTTGTAACCCAAAAGCATAAATTCATAGTGTTTGTTATTGCGGCGGCAGTTGCTGTTGTTGCTTTGATTGCAGGGATATCAGGTGATAATAATGCAGACACAATCGGCTCTGTTACCGTAAGCATAAGCTGTGATGTGATAAAAGAGAAAGATAAAAGCTATATCCCCAAAAACGGAATTATTCTCGAAGAAACCGTGATTGAAATAGAAAACGGTGACACGGTTTACGATGTTCTTGCCGAAGTTTGCAAAGAAAACGGGATTCTTTTTTCTTCAAATATGGGATATATAGAAGGTATCAACAATATTTATGAAATGGATTTCGGCAAATCCTCAGGCTGGATATATTTTGTTAACGGTGTTTCTCCGTCGGTAGGATGCGGGCAATACAAACTGAAAAACGGCGATAAAATCGATTGGTGTTATACCTGCGATTTCGGCAAGGACTTGACACCGACTTGAAAAATTAATATAATCAGATTACGGTTTGAAAGGCTTTTGCCGAGTAGATTAAAAGGGAAATCGGGTCAGACTCCCGAGCAACCTCCATTACCGTGTTTGCGCATAAGCGCATCAGTCGGAACACCTGCCGTAAACTTGGTTTAAAATTCTTTGGACGGAAGAGTATAGCCGACTTGCGCCTGAAAATACAGGACAAATCTGCTGTATATTTATGCTTTTTTTACTCTTTCAATCATTTGTGTTGAAAGAGTTTTTTGTTTGGTGATAAAAATGATTGATAACAAGAAAAAAGATTGGGCAATTGAGATGCTTCGTCAAAAAAACGAAGAACTCGGAAGATTGCCTAAAAAGATTGATTTTGATGTGGCTACAATGTCACGGATAAAAGCGTTTCTGGGCCCGTGGCCGAGGGCGCTTGAAGCGGCGGGGTTAAAAAACAAAAAGGGAGAAAACAAGTGAAACAAGATGCATTTTCAAAACTTCATCCCGCAGTAAATCTGCTGTTTTTCATCGGAGCAATCTGTTTCGGTGTTCTTCTGCAGCACCCCGTTTATCTGCTTGCGGGCATATTTGCAAGCGGAGTGTATTACTTTTTTCTCAATGGCAGAAAAGGGATAAAAAACATATTGTTGATGATACCGCTTTTTATATTTGTCACGCTTTTCAATCCGATTGTGAACACAAGAGGTGTGACGGTTCTTTTTGCATATTTCGGCAGACCCTACACCCTTGAAGCGCTCATCTACGGTGTAGCGGTTGCGGCAACGTTTGTATTGATGCTTTTATGGTTCGGGTGCTACGGCAAAGTTCTGACGGGCGACAAATTCACCTGCCTTTTCGGCAATCTTGCACCGTCACTGTCATTGCTTCTTGTGATGGTTTTCCGTATGATTCCCAATCTTCTGCAGAAAACAAAGCAGATTATCGGGGTCAGAAGTTCAATCGGCAAAGGAACGGCAGAAAAAACTTCGCTGAAAGATAAACTTAATTCGGGAATGACGGTTATCGGCGTTCTCACTTCGTGGGCGCTCGAAGGAAGCATCACAACAAGCGATTCAATGCGCTCAAGAGGCTACGGCACGGCCAAACGGACAAGCTTTATGGTTTACAGAATCACCGCAACAGATTGCATTTTAACAACGGTTATGCTTGCTTTGCTCGGCGTTGTTATCTTTTTTGCTGCAAACGGCGGAATGAACGCCGAGTTTTTGCCCGAAAGAAATATTGCTCCGATAAAAGGTTTTAACATAATCGGATTTATCGCATATATCGGATATCTTATGATACCGACAATATTAAATATCAAGGAGGTTGTACAGTGGAACATTTCAAAATCGAAAATCTGAGTTTTTCTTATCCGACCTCAAAAGATAAAAAATCGCTTGACAACGTGTCGCTTAAAATAGATAAAGGTGAATATATTGTTCTCTGCGGCAAATCGGGAAGCGGAAAAACAACTCTTCTCCGCCACCTGAAAACCGTTCTCACGCCCCACGGAAAAAGAGAGGGAAAGATATATTTCAACGGCGTTTCATTGAAAGATGTTGACAACCGTGACCAATCATCAAAAATCGGTTATGTTATGCAGAATCCCGACGATCAGATAGTGACTGATAAGGTATGGCACGAGCTTGCGTTCGGTCTTGAAAGCCTTGGCTGTAACCAGAAAACAATGCGTTCAAGAGTTGCTGAAATGGCTTGCTATTTCGGAATTCAGGATTGGTTTCACCGAGATGTTGCCGTTCTTTCGGGCGGTCAGAAACAGCTTCTTAACCTCGCTTCGATTATGGCAATGCAGCCCGAAGTGCTTATTCTTGATGAACCCACAAGCCAGCTTGACCCTATTGCTGCATCGGATTTTCTGGGCACTGTTCGCAAAATCAACGCCGAACTCGGCACAACGGTTATCATAACCGAACACCGTCTTGAAGATATTTTTCCTTATGCAGACAGAGCGATTGTTATGGATTCGGGCAAAATTATCGCCGATGATGCTCCGAGAAATATCGGAAAATTATTGTTTGAACAGAACAATGCGATGTTCACCGCAATGCCGACACCTGTTCGCGTTTTCTGTAACGCAAACGGCGGCGGAGATTGCCCTCTCACGGTCAGAGAAGGCAGAGCGTGGCTTGATAAAGAATTCTCAGCCGAACCCGAAATCAAAGAAAACCCTTGCAAAAATATTGACGATGAAACAGAAAATCCTGCATTGTCACTCAAAGAATTATGGTTCAGATATGAAAAAGACACCCCCGATATTCTCAGAGGTGTCAGTATGGATATTCCGTCAGGCAGTATATCTGCAATAGTCGGCGGTAACGGTGCGGGAAAATCCACAACGTTGAAAGCAATCTGCGGAATCTGCAAACCCTACCGAGGCAAAATCAAGGTTTTAGGAAAACCGATAAACAAATTCAGATCGGGGGAACTGTTCAAGAACTGCATTTCAATGCTCCCGCAAGATCCGAAAAGTCTTCTTGTGAAAAACAAGGTGGCTGATGACCTTGCAGAAATGACCGGGGATGAAAACAAGATAAATGAGATTGCGGAAATGTGTCAGATCACAGAGCTGCTGAACAATCACCCCTATGATTTATCGGGCGGCGAACAGCAGAGAGCGGCTCTCGCAAAAGTTCTTCTCACCGAGCCGAAAATTCTTCTTCTCGATGAACCCACAAAGGGTATGGACAGCTTTTTTAAAGAAACTTTTGCAGATATTCTGGGCAAGCTTAAAAATCAGGGTATAACAATCCTTATGGTTTCGCACGATGTTGAATTCTGCGCAAAATATGCCGACAGAGTGAGTATGTTCTTTGACGGTCAGGTGCTTACAACCGAAACTCCGCAGAAATTTTTCGGCGGCAACAGTTTCTACACAACAGCGGCTAACCGAATGAGCAAACACGTTTTCATAAATGCCGTTACGGCTGAAAATGTTGTTGAGCTTTATCGCAAAAACAAAGGAGGAACACAATGAAAAAATCCAATATCGCAATGCTCATAGTGTTCCTTGCACTTATTCCTTTGACTTTGTTTCTCGGCGATAAACTTCCGGGCAAAGGCTACTACATAACGGGCGTTCTTATCATAATTGAACTTGCAATACCGTTTTTTATGGCGTTTGAAAGAAGAAAACCGCAGGCAAGAGAGCTTGTTATTCTTGCTGTTATGTGTGCTCTTGCAATCATCGGGCGTGTTGCAATTCCGATTCCGCATTTCAAGGCGGCGTTTGCGGTAATTATGCTTGCAGGCATCGCATTCGGGCCTGAAACGGGATTCATAGTCGGTGCAATAACCGCATTTGCAAGCAATTTTTTCTACGGTCAGGGAGCATATATGCCCTGGCAGATGATGGCTTACGGTGCGGGCGGTATGCTTGCGGGTTTTGTGTTTATCGGAAACAAGATTCCGAGGAAATCTTCGGTTATGGCAATTGTCGGATTTCTGGCAAATGTGTTATGGGTAGGGCCTCTGCTCGACACTTCTCATATCTTCATTATGATGCCCGAAATCAGCTTTTCAACAATAACCGCATCTCTTGCTTCGGGATTCCCCGTAAATATAAGTCAGGGCATTTCAACCGCAATTATGATGTTCCTTTTCGGCAAACCGCTTCTTGAAAAACTTGACAGAGTAAAACAGAAATACGGAATGACGGAATTCAAAACCGAAGAATAGGATATCGGTGTTTTTTCATCCGACGGAGTTTTATCCGTCGGATTTTTTCTTGAGATGAGGTATATTCACTAGAGAATAACCGTGTTCAAATAAAAAGTGCAGACCCGTTGGAATATTTGCACAAAAATTATTTACTTTTTATATTAATAGTGGTAACATAAAATAATAATATGCATTTATTGCGGAAAGAGGTTTTGCACTGTGAAAAAAATTCTTGCTTCGGTTGTTTCGGTTATATTGGCTGTGTGCCTTATGATGCCTTCTGTTTATGCAACATCGGATGCTGAGAAAAGCTATGATTCCGTTGTTGATTATGTTGCCGAAACTCAGGCTGAAGACGATACGGATTCAAAAATCACCTTCGGAAGAATTGTTAACGGCATCAGCAATTTTTTCCTTAATGACGTTTTGGGAACTGCGTTGAAGCTGATTCTTCCCGATTCGGCAGCAGTTGCGGATTATGAGAAATTCAATATTGATGAATATGATAATTTCTATGAAGGAACAGAAACCTTTATTGACGAGCCTCAGGGCGAAAAGGTGTGGAGCCTCGGCTACGGTAAAGCGTCTGTTCTTCCCGAAGATTTCGGTGAGAAAAAATATGCAAAAGGTGCATATATCCCTTATATTTTCGGCGACGATATGTATACCGATGAGGACGGCAATAAAGAAGACCTTATGGTAAGAGCTGTTGTTATGAATGACGGCTCGGGCAGAGGCAACGTTGCGTTTATTGCTCTTGATGCAATGGGCTTTGCGAATGCTGATGTAAGAACCGTCCGTGAAGCGCTCAAAGATATTGCGAAAGAAAACAATATCGTAAGCATCAACATTTCCTGCACCCATATTCACACAGGTATCGATTCACAGGGTGTGTGGACAGACCCCATCGGCTGCATTATAAACAACTCGTTCAGCAAGCTGACAGGCAATGTTAAATACGGCGTTGAGCGTTCGTTTATCAAATCTGTTGCCGAAGGCTCAAAGAAAGCGGTTGAACAGGCTCTCGCAGATATGACAGAGGGTAAGCTTTATTATTCGAAGATTAACGGCGAGAATTATGTTTATGACAGAACCGCTCCCATTTCGCTTGACACCAATATATATAAGCTTGAGTTTATGCCTGCAGATGAAAACAAAACTCCGACAATCATTGCAACCTTCGGCTGCCATCCCGAATCGGCAAGCTATGACTGGGCAAGCGCAGACCCCGAAAAAACTCTTTCTTTTGATAAGAAATTCACTCCCGATTTCATCTGGAGCGCAGAAATGGTTATGAACGCCGCAGGATACAATTTCATTTTCATTCAGGGCAATGTTTCAACGGTTACTTCGGCAAGATATTATACGGGCGACGGCGTTGATGAATTCCCCGGAAATGCACATTACACATCCGTTCGCTACGGCTATGAAATCGCATATATTCTTCTCGGAATGAATATGGACACTGATGAAAGAATAAAGCTCAATGAGGCAACGGGCGACAGACTCGGTGTTGAAGAATTCTCAGATGTTGAAAGATACACCGTTTGGTATGATGGCCTTGAAACCGTTGCCGCAAAAGAAGTCAAACCCGTTCTTAACATAAAGCATAAACAGTTCACAGTTCAGGTTGATAACAATATCATCGTTCTTCTCGGCAAAACCTCGGTTGCCGATAACTTTATTCTCAAAGATAATTTCGGCAGATACTATACCGTTTCCGAAGTTGGTTATCTTGAAATCGGCGACGATATGAAGGTTTATATGAGCCCGGGCGAAACCTTCGGCGAGCTGGTTTTCGGCGGCAAGGGTGCAGAGGGCTTCGGCTATGATCCCGTCAGAGAATACACGGGCGAAGATATTATCGTTATGGACCTTATGAACGATGCGGCAGGCTATGTTGCAAACCCCGCAAACTATTGCCTTGCAGGTATTCAGTATAACGAAGGAACAGGCGAATACGACAGCGATACATGGTGCCTTATTTCTTACGGCAAGGGTGCTGCATCCGCGTTTATCGGCAACTTCTATGAAGTTTATGACAGTGTAAAATAAATACATTGAATCGAAAAAACAAAAACCGACGAAGTTCATACATAATATAACAAAAAGGGGATTTGACAGATGAAAAAAACAGTTCAAAAGGTTATTTCTCTTATCCTTGCCATGACATTGTTGCTTTCAGGCTCTGTTTTTGCAAGCGCCGAAGGCGAAGCGATGGATAACAGCGGAATTATGTTTTGCACCAACGCTATAAACGGTCTTCTTAACGCCGTTTTTATGGGTTTCGGTGCGCTCTTTCCCAAGGATTTTGTATCCGTTGAGGATTATGAAAGCGAAAATTTCTATGACGGAACAGAAACTTTTATTGATGCTCCCGCTGAAAACGCAAAGTGGCATCTTGGCTTCGGTAAGGCAAGTATGGTTCCCGAAAACCTCAAAGACGGCTCAAAAGAATATTATACAGGCGGATATTTCACCCAGAAAATCAACGGAGTTTATGATGATCAGGGCGCAAATGCCGTTGCGATCAGCGATAATTCGGGCAGAGGAACGGTTGTTATGGCGGCAATCGACGGAATCGGCGTATGCAACGCTGATGTGAGAACAATCCGTGCCGAAGCAGAACGCAAACTTGAAGAAAAGGGTGTTGAAAGCGATATCGTTGCAATCAATATCAACAGCACTCATTGCCACACGGTTATTGACACTCAGGGCTTCGGTCTTGAACCGCTCATCAAAACCATTTTTCAGAATCTTTTCTCATTCCTTCCTTTTGTTGAAAAAACAAGAAGCATTGACCCCGAATTTTATGAGTATATGATTGACGGCGCATCCGATGCAATCGTTGAAGCTTATATCAATATGGAAGCGGGCGAACTTTATTATTTTGAAACCGCAGGCATCGGCTACAGCGAAAGAAACAACAACTATCTTGACGATGAATACGGCTATATCTTCAACAAGAGATATGATATGGAAGGCTATCAGCACGTTATCGCCTGCTTCAAGTTTGCTCCCGATAACGAAGAATCCACACCCACGGTGTTTGCAAATGTTGGCGGACATCCCACAACAATCAACAGAGCAACCAAGCTTCTTTCGGCGGATTACCCCAACTATATCGAACACAAAATTAATGATGCGGGAATGAACTTTATGTTTGTTCAGGGAGCGCAGTCACCCATCTCCGTTAATGCGGGCGGAGTCAAGACTGAAGAAGTTTTAGCTGAAATCAACGCAGAAATCGAAGCTGATCCCGTAACAAAAGATTATGAACAGGCAAAGAAACTCGGCTATGAATTTGCAAGAATAATTCTCGATGCAGAAAAAAATGCAAAGCCTGTTGAACCTGTTCTTAATGTGAGAATGAAAGAAATTGTTGTTCCTCTCGAATACGGCCTTATGGAGCTTGGCGCAGTTTCGGGCCTTCTCGGTCTCACAACCGTTCGTGATAAGTCCGCTCCTTCGGGCTATTCCGTGATAACAGAGGTTGGTTATCTTGAAATCGGAACGGATATCGCAATGCTTACCGTTCCCGGTGAACTTGTTCCTCAGCTTGTTTACGGCAATGTTGTTGACAAAACACAGTCATATACCGGTACGGATTGGGATTATGAATACACGGCAGATATCATCGGCGAGGGCAAAACAGTTCTTGTTATGGGTCTTTGCAACGATGCAATCGGCTATATCGTTCCCGATAACGATTATGCTCCCTTCATTGCCGATTCTCTCTGGAACACCGAACTCGGCGAAAAGCTCTGGGGCAAACCGCAGAGGCACTATGAAGAAATGCTTTCGGCGGGAAGCGAAGCGGGCTCATCTGTTATGGGCGCTCTTAATTCCGTTGTTGAAGAATACAACTGATTCTCTTTTTAAAGGAGTGTAACTATGCCGCAAAACAACGACTATGAGTCAAAAGCGAAAGCGTTTGAAGAGCTCCGGAATATGCAGGAACGGCAAGAACAGAAATCAGCTGAGCAAAAAACGATGGATCGCCGTTATGTCGGTGCAAAAGAATCTGTGGGATTCATAATCTGGGATGCTGCTCAGAGCTTTAATATCAATATTTTTTCAACCCGTTTCATAACAAGCATTGTAGGCGTTGATCTCGGTCTTCAGACACTCGTAAACTCAATAAACAGCGTGTGGGATATTGTTAACGATATCTTCTTCGGTGCGGTTATCGATAAAACAAGAACCCGTTGGGGCAAATTCAGACCGTATCTGATGTTTCTTGCAATCCCGGGCTGTATTTTCACCTGCCTTTATTGGCTTATGCCCCATCTTTTTGAAGGTACATCGCAGACGGATATAACAAAACTTATATTTTACCTTCTGCTGACTGTTGCCCGTGAAGGTGTAACAACCTTCCAGACGATTTCAAGAACGGGTCTTATGTCCACGATAACGCCTCATCCCAACGACAGAACAAGGCTCATCACCCTTGCAAACTTTGCTTCGGGCTTCTTTGGTGAAAAGCTCCCCGAGCAGGCGGTGACGATTCTTATCGATGTGCTCAGAAGTATGTATCTTCACGATGCGGGCAAGCTTGCACAGGCATACACAAATCTTTTTGTGGGAATGGGCGTGTTCACAACCGTTGCATCAAGCGCTTCTTCGTTCTGGTTCTTCTATAACTCGAAAGAAAGAGTTATGCAGTCAATCAAAACGCCGAGCGTGCTTATGTCAATCAAATCCGTTATAAGGAATAAGCCTCTTCTTCTCATAACTCTTTCCGATTTCCTCAGCGGCTTTGCAATCAAGGGCAGTGAGGACGATTATTACACCGATGTTCTTCATTTTTCATCGATGACCCTTGTTGCGGGCATTCCCGCTGCACCTATAAGCCCGATGAGCTATGCTTGGGTACCCTGGATGAGAAGGCGTTTTTCAAGCAGACTGCTTTACATACTTGCAAAAGAAATCGGCAATATTCTTTATATACCCGTTTTCCTTTTCGGATGTATCGGAATGAAAAAGGATTATTCGGGCGGTATGTATCAGAAAGTTGTTCCGATGGGCATTGCGATGGCTCTGTGGGAGATTATCTGGACCCTTTTCTTCGGCCTCAAATCTGTTATCGGAACAGAAATGTATAACGAAGCGATGGACTACTGCGAATGGAAAAACGGCTATCGAACAGAGGCTATGGCTTCTGTTGCAAAGGGCATAGCTGCCAAGGTTTCGTCAAACACAAGCGCGGTTGTCACAACAGCCATTAAAAAGATGATAGGCTACGAAGCGAATGCTTTCAGAATGGGCACGGAGCAGACGGATAAGGTTAAATTCTTCCTTTTTGCAATGTTTACCATTATCCCTGCCGTAACAGGCTCTCTCGGAATCATTCCCATGCTTTTCTATGATCTCAATAACGATAAAAAAGAAAAAATGTATGCCGATTTGCTTGAAAGACGCAAGTTGATGTCACAGGCTGTTGAAAGCGATGATGAAGATATGATCAGGCTTGCAACTGAGGCTCAGATAAGTGTCGGCAATAAATAACGGAATATATTCGGGAGAAAATATGGAAATAAGATATATCAAAGACAGTGAAGCTGCTGATTATCAGCGCGTTTCGGCAGCTTCGTTCATATGGAAGTTCAATCTTCAGGAGGACAGCACAGTTGAAATGCCCGTTCTTGCTGCGTTTGATAACGGCAAACTGATTGCAGGGGTTGAGGTTTTTGATTTCAGAGTGAATTACTGCGGAAATTTCCTCGACTCAATCGTTGTCAGCGGTGTATGCAGTCAGCCCGAATACCGCAGAATGGGCGGAGTTCGTGAAATTATGAGGAAAATAGGTGAAACAGCCGTTGAAAACGACTGGACTATGGGCTTTCTTCATCCTTTCTCAATCGAATATTATGAAAAATTCGGCTACGCAAATCTCAATCGGATGTTTGCAATCAAAGTTCCGTTTGAAAAGCTTAAGAATATTCCGCGCAACACCGATGTTGTTCTTTACACAGGCGAACAGTTTGATGAACTCAGCGAGCTTCACGCAAAATGTGCACTGAAAGAAAATCTGATGACCCTTCGTGAAGAAAAAAAGCATTTCTGCGACACTCCTCTCGAAAGCGCAGACTATACATATTTCAGACGCAACAAAAACGGCA
>JAZLBI010000063.1:0-11364 GCA_045613625.1 Acutalibacteraceae bacterium
ACCCAGGCAGCGAAGTTACAGAAGTTTTTGCAAACGCCACCTGCCTTGTTGACCCCGCTATCGGCGGAGGCGGCGATGTTGACACTGCAGTTATCAGCCTTAAGTTTGCAAACGGAGCAGTTGGCGTTATCGATAACAGCAGAAGAGCTGCATACGGCTACGACCAGAGAATAGAAGTTTTCGGCAGCAAAGGTGCGGCTGTTGCATCAAACGATACACCCACTAACGTTGTGTTTATGGGCGATGAAGGCGTTGTTGCAGACAAACCTCTCTATTTCTTCCTTGAAAGATATATGCAGTCATTCAGAGATGAAATGCTTCAGTTTGTTGAAGCAGTAATCGAAGACAAAGAAACTCCCACAACAGGCGAAGACGGCCTCAACTCAATTCTTGTTGCTCTCGCAGCCAAGAAATCAGTTGCAGAAGGCAGACCCGTTCAGCTTTCTGAAATGATGTAATAATTTATGCGGTTTGTAAGGATATCCCCTTGCAAACCGCATTTTTTAATATTCGATTATATCATTGGGTTTCAGGCTGAACTCAACCTCACTCTGAGGCATAAGTTTTTTTGAAGCAACCGAAAAATAGAATCCGTTTTCAGAAAGAATTGCCGAATAATCATACCATTGCGTGCTGTGATACGCAAATACATTGTTTATTTTTTTATTCCCAAAAAGACTTTTTATAACTTCATCGGCAGAATCATCGGGAGAATATGTTTCAATCACGCTTTTTGAAAAAGATATAAACTTATCGGTCTTGTCTGTCTGCATACAGGCAAGGCTGATTTTTTTTGAATTGCCGCTTTCATCGGTTAATATTTCAACGCAAAATCCGCTCATATCCGCATATGTTGCATAGCAAACAAAATCTTCGTTTTCATAAAAAGAATTGCCCGTATCAAAAGCAATGTTTTTATCGTTTTTCTCAACTCTTTCTATAAAAATCCACGGGCTCATTTTTTTCTGAACGGTGCAGGACGAAAGAAATATCATCAAAAGAATAACAACTGCAACTTTTTTCATATCCACCGCCGTCAATACTTTTTCTTTATTTTCAGGTTTACAGCCGCAATTCCGCCCAAAACGGAAAAAGCAATTATCAATGCGCAGAGAATAAAAATCCCGTTGCCCGCCGATGCATTGTTAACAACAAACAAAACCGCAGAGCATACCAAAGAGTGAACAAAGCCCGAAACTGCGCCATAGAGAAAACCTTTTTCTTTAATCGGTCTTACAACAATAAATCCGCATAAAAAGCCGGTTAACGCGCCCGTTGCCATGCCGGCGGGCATATATGAAGATGCAGAAACGCCCGAATTGAGTGCAATTGCGGAAAACAATGCAAGAACCGCAAAATACAGCACCGATGAAACCGCAACGCCCGTCAGAATTTTAATATACGGAGCAGATGTGCTTTTCTCTCTGTGCGATGATTTCTTTTTTTCGCCCATAAAAAAACTCCTCTCATACTGTTACAAAACAATAATATGAAAGGAGTTTATGAATTATTCTGTTAATCAGCTGTCGAAAGTATCGTCTTTTTTCTTTGACTTCTTTCTCTTAGCCTTGCTCTTATCTGCTGCTTCTTCCATCTTCTTCTGCTTTTCAGCTTCTGCAGCTTCCTTCTGAGCCTGTCTTTCAGCTTCAGCCTTTTCGTTAGCTGTGTTGTTAACTGAAATTGCCCATTTAGCAATCTTCATCTTGTTTCTGTCTGCGCCTGTTTCGATGATAAGAGTTTCTTCCTTAACGGTAACAACGCGGCCCATAATTCCGCCGATTGTTGTGATTTCGTCACCGATCTGAACGCTGTCGCGCTTTTCCTGTTCTTCCTTCTGCTTTTTCTTCTGTGAACGGTTCATAAAGAACATCATACCAACAAGAAGAGCGATGGGGAGAAGCATTGTAAATGAGCTGCCACCGTTTGCACCTTCAGCACCCTGACCTGCAGCTGCCATCAAAGTAATAAAATCCATTTGAGTTAACCTCCAAAACATAATGCAGATATTATACATTAACAAATCAGAATATGCAAGTGTAATTTTAAATTTTCACAAAAAAGTTAAATTCTGGTATCAAGCAGATCAACATATTTGTTTCTGTATTCTTCAAAAGTTCCGTTATCAATGCTGTCACGGATTTCCTGCATAAGCATATTATAGAAATGCAGATTATGCATAACACAAAGGCGCATTGCAAGCATTTCTTTTGCCTTGAACAGATGACGGATATATGCTCTTGAAAATTTCGAGCATACCGGGCAACTGCATTCAGGGTCAATAGGCTGAGAATCACGCTCATACTTTTTATTGTTGAGATTGATTATTCCTTTCTTTGTGAAAAGATGACCGTGCCTTGCGTTTCTGCTGGGCATAACACAGTCAAACAAATCAACGCCTCTGTAAACAGCTTCGATTATGTTGCCGGGGGTGCCCACACCCATAAGATAGCGGATTTTCTCAGCAGGCATATGAGGTTCAACCGCAGAAATAATGCGGTACATATCCTCTTTCGGCTCACCAACGGCAAGGCCGCCGATTGCATAGCCGTCAAGATCAAGTTCAGCAATCTGCTTCATATGTTCAACACGCAAATCATCATAGGTGCAGCCCTGATTAATGCCGAAAAGAAGCTGGTTTTTATTGATTGTATCGGGCAGAGAATTGAGTCTCTGCATCTCTTCTTTGCATCGGATAAGCCAGCGTGTTGTTCTTTCGCAGGATTTCTTTGCATAATCGTATTTTGCAGGGTTTTCAACGCATTCATCAAATGCCATAGCGATTGTTGAGCCGAGGTTTGACTGAATTCTCATACTCTCTTCAGGGCCCATAAAAATATGTCTGCCGTCAACGTGAGACTGAAAATAAACGCCCTCTTCCTGAATTTTTCTCAGAGATGAAAGCGAGAAAACCTGAAATCCGCCGCTGTCTGTAAGAATCGGGCCTTCCCAGCCCGAAAACTTATGAAGACCGCCCATATCGCGAACAAGGTCGTCACCGGGTCTGACGTGGAGATGATAAGTGTTAGAAAGCATAACCTGACAGCCGATTTCTTTCAGATCAACCGCAGAAAGTGCGCCTTTGATTGCCGCACAGGTTGCAACATTCATAAAAGCAGGAGTCTGCACCGTTCCGTGAACGGTAACAAATTCGCCCCTTCTTGCATTTCCTTCTTTTTTAATAAGTTTATACATAGTTTATTCTCCGTAAAATACGCAGGCATCGCCGAACGAGAAAAATCTGTATTTTTCTTCAACTGCGATTTTGTATGCGTTCATTGTGTTTTCATAGCCGCAGAAGGCACTCACGAGCATAATGAGAGTGCTTTCAGGCAGGTGGAAATTTGTAATAAGACAATCAATGCATTTGAACTCATATCCGGGATATATGAATATGTTTGTCCATCCGTCATCCTCACAGATTTCACCTCTGAAGGTCGCAACGGATTCCAGCGTTCTGCAACAAGTTGTGCCAACCGCAAAAACTCTTCCGCCGTTTGCTTTTGTGCGATTGATTATTTCAGCTGTTTCAGCGGGCAGATGATAATGTTCAGAGTGCATATGATGCTCTTCGATGTTATCAGCCTTAACGGGTCTGAATGTTCCGAGACCGACATGAAGGGTCACAAATCCGATTTCAACACCCTTGGCTCTGATTTTTTCCATCAGTTCGGGTGTGAAATGAAGCCCCGCTGTAGGAGCAGCCGCGCTTCCCTCTTCTTTTGCATAAACGGTCTGGTATCTGTTTTTATCCTCAAGCCTTTCGGTTATATAATGAGGAAGAGGCATCTCGCCGATTTTATCTATAACTTCAAAGAAATTGCCTTCAAACCCGAATTTCGCAATACGGTTTCCGTCAGGCAAAACCTCAATCACTTCGGCAGTAAGTATACCGCCGCCGAAGGTGAATTTATGACCAACCCTTGCTTTTTTACCGGGGCCTGTTATAACCTCCCAGGTGTCGAAGCTTTTCTGATTGAGAAGCAGAAATTCAACAACGGAGCCTGTATCAACTCTTTCGCCGTACATTCTTGCCGGCAACACCTTTGTGTTGTTGAGAATAAGGCAGTCACCGGGTTTGAAATAATCAATTATATCGCTGAAAACACGGTGGGAATATTCCCCTGTTTTTTTGTTGACGGCGAGCATTCTTGAGCTGTCTCTCGGCTCAACGGGAGTCTGCGCAATCAGTTCTTGCGGTAAATCATAGTAAAAATCGCTTCTTTTCATTAAAAACCTCAAAATTCTTTCAAAAATTCCAATATATTTGTATAAATAATCATTTGACTTGATACTGCGTTTTGTGCTATCATCATAATATTATTATATAGGGCTTTTGTCAAGGTTCATATTACACAAAAATTATCCGAAAAGAGGTTAAAGTTATGAAGAATTACAAAGTAGGTATCGTCGGAGCAACGGGTATGGTAGGCCAGCGTTTTGCAACACTTCTTGCAGACCACCCTTGGTTTGATGTTACCGTTCTTGCCGCAAGCCCCCGTTCGGCAGGCAAGGCATACAAAGACGCTGTTGGCAGCAAATGGTGCATGGCAACAGATATCCCCGAAAAGATCGCAGATATCGTTGTTATGGACGCAACTGCAGATATCGAAAAGATTGCAGCTTCAGTTGATTTCATTTTCTGCGCAGTTGATATGAAGAAGGATGAAATCAAGGCTCTTGAAGAAGCATACGCTAAGGCAGAGTGCCCCGTTGTTTCAAACAACAGCGCCCACAGAATGACTCCCGACGTTCCCATGATCGTTCCCGAGCTCAACACAAACCACGCAGAAATCATCAACTCACAGAAAAAGCGCCTCGGAACAGAAAGAGGATTTATCTCGGTTAAATCAAACTGCTCACTTCAGAGCTATGTTCCCGCTCTTTATCCCCTTGATAAGTTTGGCGTTAAGGATGTTCTCGTTTGCACATATCAGGCTATCTCAGGCGCAGGCAAAACCTTCGACACATGGCCCGAAATGGTTGATAACGTTATCCCCTTCATCGGCGGCGAAGAAGAGAAATCAGAAAAAGAACCCCTTAAGATCTGGGGCAAAATTGTCGGCGACGAAATCGTTCCCGCAACATCACCCAACTTCACCGCACAGTGCCTTCGTGTTCCCGCATCAGACGGTCATATGGCAGCAGTTTTCGTAAGATTCGAAAACAAACCTTCAATCGAAGAAATGAAAGAAATATGGAAGAACTTCAAGGGCTATCCTCAGGAAGCTGAGCTTCCCAGCGCACCCAAGCAGTTCCTCAACTACTTTGAAGAAGATAACCTTCCTCAGACAAAGCTTCAGAGAAACCTTGAAAACGGTATGGCAGTTTCAATCGGCCGTCTCAGAGAAGATACTCAGTATGATTATAAATTCGTTTGCCTTTCACACAATACATTAAGAGGTGCAGCAGGCGGCGCAGTTCTTATGGCTGAACAGCTTTGCGCTCAGGGCTATATCACCCCCAAGTTCAACTGACGAAAGGAGTCAACCAATGAAGCAGACTGTTTTTACAGGCGCAGGTGTTGCTATCGTAACACCTTTCACAAGCGATAATAAAATCAATTATGATAAGCTTGCAGAGCTTCTCGAATTTCAGATCGCAAACAAAACCGATGCAATCATCATCTGCGGAACAACAGGCGAAGGCTCAACTCTCGACCACGATGAGCATTCAGAAGCAATCAAATTCACTGTTGATGTTGTTAACAAGAGAATTCCCGTTATTGCAGGCACAGGCAGCAACGACACAAACTATGCAGTAAAGCTTTCAAACGAGGCTGAAAAAGCAGGCGTTGACGCTCTCCTTTCTGTTACTCCTTATTATAATAAAACTTCACAGAGAGGTCTTGTTCAGCATTTCAACTACATTGCAGACAGAGTAAGCGTTCCTATCATCCTTTATAATGTTCCCTCAAGAACAGGTGTTAACATCGCCCCCGAAACCTATCTTGAACTTTCAAAACACGAAAGAATCGTCGGAACAAAGGAAGCTAACGGCGATATTTCATCCGTTGCAAGAACAATCGCTCTTTGCGGCGAAGATTTCTCAGTTTATTCGGGCAACGACGATCAGGTAACCGCTCTTATGTCGCTCGGCGGCAAGGGCTCAATCTCTGTTCTTTCAAACATCTGCCCCGAAGTTGCACACAACATCCCCGCAAAGTTCCTTGAAGGCGATTATATCGGAAGCCGCAAGCTTCAGCTTGAATATATGGATCTTTGCCACGATCTCTTTATGGATGTTAATCCCATCCCCGTTAAAGAAGCAATGAATATGATGGGAATGAACGTTGGCGATTGCAGACTTCCTCTCTACAAAATGACAGATGCAGCAAGAGAAGCTCTCAGATGCACCCTTGCAAAGCACGGTCTTGTATAATTAATGGAGTAAATAAAAATGGCAGGAATTTTATTAAGCGGTTGCAACGGAAAAATGGGTAAAGCCGTTACAAAAAGCGTTGCAGACACAGAAGGCTGTGAAATAGTCGGCGGCATTGATATATTTGCTGAAAGCCTCAGCGGATACCCCGTATATTCTTCTCCCGCCGGTATACCCGAAGAAACAACAAAAAAAGCCGATGTTATAATCGACTTTTCAAATCCAAGTGCGCTTGCAGGTCTGCTTGAATATGCGGTCAGAAATTCTATCCCCGCAGTTATTTCAACAACAGGCCTCAACGATGCGCAGATAAACCTTATCAAAGATGCATCGCAGAAAATTCCCGTTTTCTTCAGCGCAAATATGTCGCTCGGCGTTAACCTTGTTTGCGAGCTTGCAAAAAAGGCTGCCGCAGTGCTTGGCGATTCATTTGATATTGAAATCATCGAAATGCACCACAACCAGAAAATCGATGCTCCCAGCGGCACGGCTCTTATGATTGCCGATTCAATCAAGGAAGAGCTCGACGAAAACACCAAATACGAATATGACCGCCACTCAAAGCGTGAAAAAAGAACAAAGAATGAAATCGGAATTCACGCAGTAAGAGGCGGCACAATAACGGGCGAGCATCAGGTAATTTTTGCGGGCCTTGATGAAATCATCACCATCTCGCATTCAGCAAGAAGCAAGGAGCTTTTTGCAACAGGTGCAATCAGCGCTGCAAAATTTATTTGCGGTAAACCTGCGGGACTTTATAAAATGTCTGATATGATCTGATTTTCGGAGGAATAAAAATGAAGCTTGTTGACAATATTTTCGTAACCGAAGATGTAACTCTCTTTTCGCTCTGCGATTCACCCGCCGATATTTCTCATATGGCAGAAGTTTTCAAAATGATTGCCGATGCGGGAATTGATGTTGATATGATTTCACAGTTCCCTCTCAGCGGTTCCGGTTCGGGTTTTTCATTCACGGTAAGCGACAAAGATTTCGTTTCGGTTCTCTCAATCGCTTCGGAGCTTCGGGTTAAATATCCGAAAACAAAAATCAGTGTCAGCAGCGGCAACTGCAAAATCACAGTCAGCGGCGAAGCAATGCGAGGCACTCCAGGCGTTTCAGCCGGCATCTTCACAGCCGCGGCAAGCGTTGATGCAGATGTTCGTATGATAACAACATCAGAAATTGAAATTGCTTTGCTTGTTGCAAACTCAGATGTTGAAAACGTCATCGACGCAATCAAAAAAGAATTTGAATAAAAATTAATCCCCGACAAACGTCGGGGATTTCTTATTTCTTATTTTTCAAACTCTTCTGAAATTTCACAACCCGCATCGCAGGCAAGGGTTCCCGTCAGCGAATCGCTCACTGCCTGAAACGCCGCAACCTTTTCACGGCATTTATCACAAACAAGAATGTGGCTGTTAACCGTAGCCGCAAGCTCGAGATTTTCTTTTGATAAGGTATTGATTGTTACAAAATTTATAATTTCATCAGCAGTAAGGTGTTTCATTGATTTCCGGCTTCTCTTGCAATTCGGCTGTTCATTCTGTTTACCCAATCGCTTACCGAAGCCTTCGCCCCTTTCTTCATATAAAAATCGCTGTATCTTCTTTCGCCGATACGCACGCCCTCAGAATCCGTTTCATCAAGCTTTGCTCTGACAGCATTAAGCTGGCGCTCATTCAGATTAAGCCATATTATGCTCTGCGAATGTGTGATTATGAAATCAAGCATTGCATCAAGAGTCATACCGTCACAGATATTTATGAGCGAATCAGTTGCTTCTATTTTTGTCATTCCGCCTTTTGCAACAATCAACATCAATGCAACCCAAGTCATCGGAATATATACCTTTGAATCGGAGTCAAGAACAATAAAGAAATATCTGTTGAGCATATCATAGTTAAAATCGTTTTCGCCGCTGTCAACGCAAACGCCTTCAGGAAGCTCTCCTTCGGGTGTATTCGGTTCATATAACTCTTTGGTGCCGAGTTTTTTCGCAAAATCATTCTTAATATTTTTTGCAACAGTAAACATCCAGTTCTTGAATCCTTCAGGATCATCATTCAGCACACCGTCACGCATAATGAAACCCGTTACGCATTTTTTGATAAGTCTGATATAAATTTCCTGCATAATATCTTCTTCGCAGTTTCTGAGCACGGGCGTTTGGTTGCACCACGCACAAACAGACTTATAAAGAGTTTTTTCCGCAATTCCGATTAATGTATTATAACATACCGCATCACCCTGAGTGAGTTCAAACAGCATCTGGTGAAACTCCTGCTCGGTAAAAAAGCTCATTTAATCCCCTCCTCCGAGAATTTACCCGAAAATTATACCATACATTTTATAAAAAGACAAGAAAAAAGCGCAGTCATTTGACTGCCCTCTCAGTTAACAAAAATTAAAGGGGCATGGGAATGAATGAGAAGATTGATGCAAGTGCATTCTTAACAATCTCAACAATACCGGCAGCTTCGCCTTCATTTGTAAAAAGAAGAATATCTTCTACCATTGCAAGAATTTCTGTGATGAACTCCATTTTTTCGTCCTCCTGTAATTTATTAAGCATTATTGCTTTATTAAATTTTAAACCGATAAGAAGAAAATGTCAATAATACAAATCTGAAATTTGTCTAAAATTATACACCTGGAATCAAAATCATCCGAGCTGAATCAACTGAATTTTCAGATAAATCGTTTTCCCCCATAACTGCATCAACGGTTGTGTTATATCTTTTTGCAATATCCCATACCGATTCACCTTTGTCGCAATAATAAATAGTCAGCGCACAGGCTTTTTCTCTTTTAACAGATTCATCTGTTATTTCGATTGAACCTATGTATTTTTTGCTGCATTCGGAAAGGATTATACCCGAAACCGCAAGTTCTGTTTTCAGTTCAAGACGGCTGTCTCCCGTTACAGCGCAAGAGCAGGCAAGCAATGTTGCCGAGCCGTGGCAAACAATTCTTTCAGGCTTTTTATCGGGTTTGACAGAATATTCGAAATCAACAGGTTTGCTGATTATTCCAACGGAATTTTCGGAATCTCTGTACAAAACCGTTGCCTGATATGTTCCGATTGTTACGCATTTGTCGTCTTTCATCAAGAAGCTGTATTTAACATCCGAACACCAGACGGCAATCACGCAGTCAACGCTCACACCTATGCTTTCGAGCACAACCTTATTTGTGAAAGTTGAATTGAATTTATCTGCATATTCAAACAGTTCAATATTTTTGAATGTGTTTTTTACCTCATAATCCGTTGAATAAGAGTCATTTATAACCGTAACAGGTTTTTCTTCGAAAGAAACCATAAAAGCACTTACACGGGCGCTCAGGTCCAGAAGACGCATATCACCCGATGAATCTGCCTTTGCAACCGCTTCACAAGAACATACGGTCAGTTTCAACGATGTGATGCTGTTTTCGTTGAGACCTTCAGATTCAATTATCTGACTTATCGGCATTGAATGCTCAACGCTTTCAACGGCTCCGTTTTCGGCAATATAATAAATTTTAACGGCACAGTCCCCTTTTATCAGCGCTTTATTATTGATTATCTTTGTTTCACTGACGGTTGCGCACGGGGAAACATTGACTATCTGTGAAATATGATTTTTATTTTCAGGCAGTTCAACAACCTCGCTCATCGAAAACGATTTTTCGCAAACACCAACCATATCCGCAAAGCTGAAATCTTCGCTCAGAAGCTGAATTCCGTCTCCATCGGCATCGCACAAAACATTTTCATTTCTTTTATTCATCGCCCTGAAAATAAAAGTCAGCATCGCTCTCACATCGATTCTGCGTGGATTCACTGCTCTGCAATTAACATAATCCGTGTTAACGGAAACACTGACGGCCGAATCCGATGTTACGCGGTTTGACTCAACAAATTTCTGAATTGGATAGTTTTGATCATAGGCGGCAATTTTTCCGTTATCGCCAACATAAATCAGCCTCACAACAGCAATGCCGTCCGCAGTTATTCTGCCCGACATATTTTGAACCGAATTGATATTCACGCAAACACCGCATCGGAGTATGCGCTGAATTTCGGGGCAATAATCAGGCAGCGAAATATCAGCATCGAGAGACTGTTCCGATGTTGTTTCGAATACCGTTTCACAAAAGCCGAGTTTATTTGTTTCACAATGAAGATTCATACTTTTCCCTCCGGTTTAGTTTATCACCACAGTATATTCACACCATGTCCAAAATATAACCAAGGGGGATTTTTTGCAAAAAACGGCCAATTTCTTTATATATTTTTAAATTTTTTAAAAATATATATTTACAATTATAGAATAATATATTATAATGACATTGTATAATAAGCTTGAAAGGAGCAATAACAATGCCCGAATTTACTTATGAAATCGTTGAATCAGTAGCAGTTCTCTCTGAAAATCCCAAGGGATGGACCAAAGAACTCAACCTCATCAGCTGGAACGGAAGAGACCCCAAGTATGATATCCGTGAGTGGGCACCTGACCATGAAAAAATGGGTAAGGGTGTAACTCTCAGCAAAGAGGAAATGGCAGCTCTCAAAGATGCTATAAAAGCTCTTTAATTCTTAATCTTACTCAGGCGGGCGTTGCGGAATAAACCGCAACGCCTTTCTTTCACTTTCGGGAGGTTATAAAAATTGAAATATAAATACAGTAAAATATTTTATTCTTTACAGTTTATTCTGGTTGCTTTTATTGAAGCTATACTGCTTTTATTAATTTATGAGTATAATAATGATATTGTGTTTATCAGAAAAATGATTTTGGGTGCAACAGGACTTTTAACAACTTTATATATTAGTTATTTTAAAGAGTTTTCTGAAAAATCAATAAGGTTAACTGAAAATTATATATCTTTTAATTCATTTAGATTTAAAAATGCGAAAATGAAAAATGCGATCTCATTCAATGTAAAATACGATGATGTTTTTGGAATTGAAGCAAGACACATTCCTTTGATTGG
>JAZLBI010000064.1:0-25864 GCA_045613625.1 Acutalibacteraceae bacterium
CATTTGAGCTTAAAGATAAAGCTCTTGTCAACACAATGACGGTTATCAACAAAACAAAGGGCGAAATGTATTTTTCAGTCGGTGCTCATCCCGCATTCAACTGCAAGGTTGGCGATGTTATCGAGTTTGAACAGCCCGAAACTCTTTCAACAGAAAGAATCGATAAAGAAAATCTTATCATTGATGAAAAATTCCCCCTTATCGAAAATTCAAGAGAAATCGAAATCACAAAAGAAATTTTCGAACCCGATGCGCTCATTCTTTCTGATATAAAATCAAAGAAACTTCGCATCACGGGCGATTATGAGGTTGAATTCACCTTCGGCGATTGCCCCTTCCTCGGCATCTGGGCAAAGCCAGGCGCACCCTATGTTTGCATTGAGCCGTGGTACGGCGTGAATGACGGCAGAGAGGTTAAGGCAGATATCTCCGAAAAGAGGGGAATTCAGCATCTCGGCGAAGGCGAAACCTTTGAATTCGCCTGGATTGCAGAAGTTAAATAATGGCAAAATTCAGAATAAAAACCGCAGCAGTGTCTGCCGTTTGCCTGATTTCAGGGCTTGCAATATATTTGTTTATGCGTGAAAACACTCATTTTCATCTGATGCTTCCCGAAAATGTCAGGAATTTTTCGGCAGATATAAATGCAGGCATACCGTCAAATATACTGACAGATTTTTTGCGGTATTATTTTGTTGATTTCTTATGGGGTGCATCTCTTGCGTCGGCGCTTTGTGCGGTTTCGTATGAAATCAAAAAAAAGAATATAATTATATCTGCGCTTGTTTCGTTTGTTGTCGGGGCGGTGTTTGAGCTTTTGCAGCATTTCTCGCTCGTAAACGGCACATTTGATTTTGCTGATATCGCAATGTATGCCGCTGCATCGCTTGTGTGCGCGGCAGTAAGTGTAAAATTTCTTGAGGAGTAAAGTTATGAAAAAAACAGCATCTTCAATTTTATCAATCGTTCTTGTTTTTGTTTTTGCGTTTCTTGCGGCGTCGAGCAGTGCAATAAAAGAAAAAGTAACGGGTATTCTGCCAACGCCCATAACAACGGGCGGCGGATTCACTTTCGGCGAAATTCCGAGTGTTGGCGTTAAGGATGAAACCGCAACTCATAAACAGAACAGCGGCGATTTCTATGACACCCTCAGGGGCAAAAATGAAACAACAACCACCACAACAGCTCCAACAACAACCAAGCCAACAACAACTCAGAAACCAACCACAACAAAACCCGTAACCACCAAAAAGGTAACAACTACCAAAAAGGCAACTACCACTAAAAAAGCAACTACCACAAGACCCACAACAACAAAAAAAGCAACAACAACAACAAAGCCCGTAACAACCGAGGCAGAAATTTACACAACATATGATGTTTCGGAGATTGTTGATTGTTATAACAATGCGCGTTCGATAACATTAAACAGCTATTCGCCCAAGAGCGCCCATGCATATCTCCTCAACGAAGATATAAGCGGCAATGTTGGCAGTGCAGAGGATGTGCTTCAGGAGCTTATCGACGGCTCTCTTGATGAAGCGGCTTGTTATTCAAAGGGTCTGCCCGGTTCAACCCTGAACAAGAGCGATGTTTATTCCGCATATGCTGAGGCAGATGACGACGAGGTTTATCTCTGCATCGAGATTTATGACCAGGAAGATGACAGTTACGGTTATGATTCAGGCCCAGTTTCAAGAGCAATCGGAACTCAGGGCAGCGTTTATGATGTAACAAGCCTTCTCGGAATGAACCTTGTTTCGGGCGAAGAAACGGTAACCGTATCATATACCAATGCGTGCATTGAGTGTTTGATTGATAAAACAACAGGCGAAATCATCGAAGGCTATTGGTATTATGATGTTGCGGTGAATTATGGCGATGTCACGCTCAAGGTTGGCCCTGCTTCGATTGGAGCTCAAAACCTTTATGTTGATGTTGAATATATCGCGGGAATATGATAGGTGAGTGTTAAAATTTGTAGTTCTGAGCGATGCGGAATTTTTTTAACAAAAGAGCAGGGTGGTGTGTTCTCATCCCGCTGAATCAGCATAATCCCATAGCGGATATTCACGAATCACCAAAAATCCGCACAACCTTAGTATGGACTGCTCTTGAGGTTGTCTGTTGAATTTTATCGTTAAATTAATTTGAAAGGATTTTATTATGAAGAAATATTTTTTTAATATAATTTCGGTTCTGCTGGTTTTAATATTTTGCTTTTTGGCAGCAGCGAGTGGCAGTAATGATGTGAAAGTTCCGACGGACGATGGAATGTCGGTTGAAATTGATATCCCAACAGGATTTGACGGAACAATCGCAGAGAATTACGGCAATGAAAAACCCCAGACAGATGATGAATTGTCGGTTGAGACTGATATCCCCGCAAATCTTTATGAAACCGTTCCGAATGATTATGCTGATTCAGACAAAACAACTAAGGCTGATTCCGTTTTGAATGACTCTGCGGCAAATAGTGTTGAGTACAGGAATGCGTTGAAATCTGCTGAAAGCTATATTGAGTTTTCGAATTTTTCCCGAAGCGGACTTATAGATCAGTTGGAATTTGAAAAATATTCTTATGAAGCGGCAGTGTATGCTGCAGACAATGTTGGTGCAGATTGGAAGAAAGAGGCTCTTCAATCCGCTGAGTCATATCTGGAATTTTCGTCATTTTCAAAAGACGGGCTTATCGGTCAGCTTGAATTTGAGGGCTACACAGATTCTGAAGTGAAATATGCAATTGATAATTGCAATGCAGATTGGTTTGAACAGGCTGCAAAGAGCGCAAAATCATATCTGGAGTATTCTTCTTTTTCAAGAGAAGGTCTTATCGACCAGCTTGAATTTGAAGGTTTTACTTATGAACAGGCTGTTTACGGCGTTGAACAAAACGGATATTAAACAAAAAACCCGTTGACTTTTTCGGTCAACGGGTTTTTCGTAACAGTGCTCTTTTTAACAACAGATATATTCTTTTGATTTTTAATTCAGGCTTGACTTTTCATTTCTGTGCTGTAAAATATTTGTATGTAATAAATATGCGGAGGTAAAATATGAGAAAAAATAAGTTTAATATATTTTTTATATTAACAATCTTTGCTTTTTTGTTTTTGGCAATTGCGAGCAGTGACAGCGATGTGAAAGTTCCGACAGACGAAGGGATGTCGGTTGAAATTGATATCCCTACAGACTTTGAAGGAACAATCGCAGAGAATTATGGCGAAAAAATTTCTTTAGAAGATGTTGAAAAGTGGTATAATAACCAAATGCCCGCTGTTAGTCAGTCGCTTATGGAGTATTCTGAATCAGTTGATGGTTTAACCTATATTAATGTAACTAGCAGCAAATTTTTGTTTGGTGAGGACTCAGGTTGGTATGATTGCCACTACACTTTTTATTTTAGGTGCAAAATAGATAATGTTATTTATTCGGGTGAAGCACGAGCTTTTATGAAATATAACGATAGTGAAATTAACTGGTTCCATTTCGAAATTTTTGATAATGATACTTATCAACCGATAGTAGAGCATTATGATGAATCATATGATGAAACAATCGAAGCGCATTACAAAGAATTGGTTTCAATTTATAATTGATTTGCTTGTCTATATATTTTTTTGAAAACTCAAAAACCCCGTTGACTTTTTCGGTCAACGGGAAATTTTTATATTCAATTGAAAATCGTTTCTGCGTATCGGACCGCAGACATTGCGTCTGTGCCGTAGCTGTCTGCGCCGATCATTGCGGCATATTCTTCCGTCATAACCGCGCCGCCAACCATAACCTTGCATTCGGGTGCGGCTTTCCGAAGAAGCTTTATCGTTTCTTCCATTGCGGGCACGGTGGTTGTCATCAGCGCGCTTAAACCAACAAGGGGAATGTTTTCATTTATAACCGTGTCAACGATAATCTGCGGTTCAACATCCTTGCCGAGGTCATAAACATCGTAGCCGTAATTTTCAAGAAGAACTTTAACAATGTTTTTGCCGATATCGTGGATATCGCCCTTGTCCGTTGCAATAACGATTTTTCCCTTTTTGCTTTCGCCTGCGGGAATTGCCGCCTTGATTGCGTCAAAGGCTTCCTTGGCCGCCTGAGCGCTCATAAGAAGCTGTGGCAGATAAACTTTCTTTTCTTCAAATCCCTTGCCGACGGTGTTGAGGGCGGGGATAATCATTGAATTGATAATCTCAAGCGGTGAAACGGTTTTGAGCATCTCTGATGCCGCAATGCCCGCCTGCTCTTTGAGTCCGCTGATAATGCAGCCGTCAAGGCTGTTGTCGTTTTTGGCAGAGGGTGCGGCTTCGCTCGGCGTGAGCGACGATGCGAATTCAATGTAGTCTGCGCAGTTTTCGTCTTTGCCCGTCAGCGCAGTGAAGCAATGCCACGCTTTCATCATTTCAACAGAGAAGGGGTTGATGATTGCGCAATCAAGCCCGTTTTGCATTGCCATAGTATAGAATACCGCATTGACATCGGGCCTTGAAGGCAGTCCGAATGAAATATTCGAAACGCCGAGGCTTGTTTTAATGCCCATACCGTGCAGCGTTTTCACCGCTTCAAGAGTAACATTTGCGCTGTTAGAATCGCTTGAAACAGCCATTGCAAGCGGGTCAACAATAATATCGTTTTCGCCTATGCCGTATTCAGCGGCGCGGGCGATTATTTTTTTTGCAATTTCAACTCTTCCTTCAGCAGTTTCGGGGATTCCGCTTTCATCGAGCGTTACGGCAATAACAACACCGCCGTATTTTTTGATAAGCGGAAATACCGCTTTCATACTTTCTTCCTTGCCGCTGACCGAATTTACAAGCGGTTTGCCGTTATAAATTCTCATTGCTCTTTCCATTGCAATGCTGTCAACGGTGTCAATCTGAAGAGGCAGGTCAATAACGCCCTGAAGAGCTTTTATAACCCTGACCATCATTTCAGGCTCGTCAATTTCGGGCAGACCAACATTGACATCGAGCACCGAAACGCCTTTTTTATTCTGCGCAAGAGCTTCGCCGAGAATATAGTTTATATCATTCTTTCGAAGAGCTTCTTTGAAAAGCTTTTTGCCCGTCGGATTGATTCGCTCGCCGATGATAACTGGCTTTTTGCCGATTTCAACGGCGTGGGTGTAGGATGAAACAACTGTTTTATTCTTCTTTTCGGGAAGAACAAACGGCAGATTTTTTGTTTTTTCAACTGTTTTTGCAATGTGGGCGGGGCTTGTGCCGCAGCAGCCGCCGATTATTGTTGCGCCTGATTTCACGATTTCAAGCATTATATCCGAAAATTCATCCGCATCAACATCAAAAACGGTTTTTCCGTTTTCGCTTCTGGGCAGACCCGCATTGGGGTTAACGATTACGGGCACACTTGCGTTTTTAATAAATTCGGGAACGATTTCAAGCATCTGCTTCGGGCCGAGAGAGCAGTTGATGCCGATTGCATCAACGCCGAGACCTTCAAGCATTGCAATCATCGCCGCGGGGTCTGCGCCCGTCATAAGCTTCTTGGTTTCATCATAAACGCAGGTGACAAAAACGGGAAGATTGCAGCTTTCTTTTGCCGCAATAACAGCCGCTTTTGCTTCAAGGCTGTCGTTCATCGTTTCAATCAGAACAAGGTCTGCGCCCGCATCTGCGCCGATTTTTATTGACTGCGAAAATATGCTCACGGCATCCTCAAACTTCAGATCGCCCAAAGGCTCAAGCATTTTGCCCGTAGGGCCGATATCAAGCGCAACATATGCGTCATAGCCTTCGCAGGCGGTTTTTGCGTTTTTGATTGCGGCGGTTATGATTTCTTCAAGATTATCGAATTTGAGTCTGTTTGCGCCGAAAGTGCACGAGGTTATGATATCAGCGCCCGCTTCAAGATAAAGACGGTGCATTCCGATTATTTTTTCGGGATGTTCGATATTCCATATTTCGGGATGCTCGCCCGCTTTAAGACCCTGCGACTGAAGCAGAGTGCCTGCGCCGCCGTCACAATATGTTATTGATGAGCTGATTTTTTCGAGAATGTTCATATTAATCACCTGTAGGGACAATCGGCTTTTTTGCAAATCATACAGCCGGGGCCCGTGCATTTATTTTTTTCTTTGCCGATGCCGATTATTGCCGTAACGGATTTTACGGGCACCATCATCAGGCTTTCGGTAAGGCTCATTCCGATGTTTTTCTTTGTCTGAAGAAATTCAACGATATCCCTCTGGCATTCAAGGGGCAAATCGCCGTAGCCGGGGCTGAAACGGGGGCGAAGATATTCGGCGTTTTCAAGCGATGAGTTGAGCTTATCGCAGAAAGCTTCAATCGCCGCAGAACCGATGCAATCCGTCACCATTCCTTTGAGAGGGGAGAGAACAGAGTTTTTTTCAATCAGCCGATGAGATTCAATGCCTGTTGTTGCCGCCATAATATATGCGTAGTCGCAGCCTTCAAGATTTTTTTTGAGTGAAGCGCTTTTAATTTGCATAAATCCGAGGTCAACTTCATTTTCTGTTTTGACGGGCACTTTTGCATAGCAGGCAATGAAATTTGCGCAGTCAAGAAATTCTTCTGTGCAGCCGCAACAGAGGGCAGAAACCGCATCATCGGGCTTTACGGAATAATAGCCGAGATAAACGGCAACCTCTTTCGGATTGATGTTTATTTCGGCTGATTTTGATTTAACAATCTGTATCATAATTTATTCCTTATTTTTAAATATAAAGAGCTTGCTGAAAATATAATTGAGAATAACAACAACAATGCCCACTATAAGCTTTGAAATGAGCTCTGGGATGCTCATAAGAGAAACAAAAACAAACATCATTGCGGTTTCAACAACAAATGAAAAGAGTCTTGCGCCGATGAATGCAACAAATTCCTTGCCCGCAACGGCAGGCTTCCAGCTTTTTGAACTGAAAACCCAGAGCTTGTTTGTTATGAATGCAAAAATAACGGTTATGACCCAGGCGATGCAGTTTGCGTCAAGATAAGCCGCATCTCCGTCGAAAAGCTTTTGGAAAAACGAACCGTCGGGCAGAATGTTGTGAGAAATGCCTTCCCAGCCGATTGCAAGAAACAGCTCGTGGAATAACCAGAAAACAATAAAATTGAGCACGGTTGCAAGCACGCCGAAGAAAACATAGGTCACAATTTCTTTTGTGAAAAACTTATCGATGAGCTTGCCGATGAAGCTCTTTTTTTTGAAAAGCTTAAAAAGCAATTCCCTTATTTTTTCTATCATTATGATAACTCCCGCTAAATAATATAATAATATTTTAAAACAAAACAACAATAAAGTCAATAAACCCTTGCATTTTTAATACTTTATGATAAAATAATATGAGGTGAAATTATGAAATCAGATTCCTGCAAAAAAAAGAGAATATTTTTGATAGACGAAATAAGAGGCTTTGCAGTTTTGTGTATGGTTTTTTATCATTCGTTCTATGTTTTTGAGTCTTTCTTCGGTTGGGAATGGGCGGATGCACTTTTTGATTTTTTTATGCCCGTACAGCCGTTTTTTGCGGGGATATTTATTTTTATCTGCGGAATTTCCTGCACGCTGACCAAAAGCAACCTGAAAAGAGGAGCGATTCTTCTCGGAATTGCGCTCGGATTTACGCTTGTTACGGCGGTTATTATGCCCTTGCTCGGCTTTATTGAATGCGAAATATATTTCGGAATTCTTCATTTTCTTGCCGTTTCAATTCTCATTTATGCATTGCTTTCAAAGGCGGTTTCAAAAATACCGCCCGCAATCGGCGTTATTCTTTGCGCGGTGCTTTATCCGTTTACGAGCGGAATATCAAACGGCGCGCTCAGCTACGGCGAGCTTGTTACCTTTAAAATCCCCGAAGTGCTTTATGAAACAAATCTTCTGATGCCTTTCGGAATTTATTCACACGGCTTTTACTCGGCAGATTATTTTCCGCTTCTGCCCGATATATTCATTTTCTTTTCGGGTGTTTTTGCAGGTGTTTATTTTGCAAAAAGGGGATATCCCGAATTTTCGCTTGAAAAAAGAATTCCGTTTTTCGGTTTTCTCGGAAGATATGCCCTTCCGGTTTATGTTATCCATATGCCCGTAGTCTATGCTTTGGGATATATAATCAATATGTTTATAAATTAAGTTCAGAATAGGAGAATTATAATGAGTGAAGGATGCAGCGGCAATTGCTCAAGCTGTGCAAGCAATTGCGGTTCAAAAAAAGAAGCGCAGGATATGCGCATTCCCTGCGGCCCGTTCAGCAATGTAGGCAAGGTTATCGGCGTTGTCAGCGGTAAGGGCGGTGTTGGTAAATCGCTTGTAACATCGTTGCTTGCAAGCGCAATGCAGGCAAGGGGAAAGTCGTGCGCCGTGCTTGATGCGGATATAACAGGCCCGTCGATTCCCAAATCATTCGGAATAAAAGACAGAGCAAAGGCTGATGAAAGCGGCCTTCTTCCCGAAGAGAGCAAAACGGGTATAAAGATTATGTCAATCAACCTTCTTCTCGAGAACGAGGAATCGCCCGTTGTTTGGAGAGGCCCCGTTATCTCGGGCGTTATCCAGCAGTTCTGGAAGGATGTTGCGTGGGGCGATGTTGACTATATGTTTGTTGATATGCCTCCCGGAACAGGTGATGTTTCGCTCACAGTGTTCCAGAATCTTCCCGTTGACGGCATCGTTATCGTAACAACACCTCAGGATCTTGTGACGATGATTGTTAAAAAAGCTTTCAATATGGCAAAGCTTATGAATATCCCCGTGCTCGGTCTTGTTGAAAATATGAGCAGTGTTGTTTGCCCCGATTGCGGCAAGGAATTCAAGATTTTCGGCGAAAGCAAAATTGATGAGGTTGCCGCTGAACTCGGCGTGCCCGTTCTTGCAAAGCTTCCCATTGACCCCAAAACAGCTTCGCTTGTTGATAAGGGCGCAATTGAGCTTGCAGATGATAAATATATTGCAGATGCCGTTGACTTTATTTCAAAATTGGATTAAAATAACGGATATAAAACCATCAGGAGTTGAAAAATATGCTTGATATCAGATTTTTAAGAGAAAACCCCGATATCGTAAAGGAAAATATAAAGAAGAAGTTTCAGGATAACAAGCTTGCTCTTGTTGATGAAGTGATCGAACTCGATGCGCAGTCAAGAGCAATCAAATCTGAGGCTGATAACCTCAGAGCAAACCGCAACAAGGTTTCAAAAGAAATCGGTATGCTTATGGCTCAGGGCAAAAAAGAAGAAGCTATGGCTGCAAAGTCAAAGGTAACAGAATATTCAGACAGACTTGCTGAATGCGAAAAGCTTGAAGCTGAGTATGCTGAAAAGGTTACCAAGATAATGATGATTATCCCCAACATTATCGACCCGAGCGTTCCCATCGGTAAGGACGACAGCGAAAACGTTGAGGTAACAAAATACGGCGAGCCTGTTGTTCCCGAGTTTGATATTCCTTATCATACCGAGATTATGGAGCGTTTCAACGGCATTGACCTTGATGCGGCAAGAAGCGTTGCTGGCAACGGTTTCTATTATCTTATGGGCGATATCGCCCGCCTTCATTCAGCTTGCATTTCATATGCAAGAGATTTTATGATTGAGAGAGGATTTACCTATTGCGTGCCTCCCTTTATGATCAGAAGCAATGTTGTGACAGGCGTTATGAGCTTTGCCGAAATGGATGCAATGATGTATAAGATTGAAGGCGAAGACCTCTATCTTATCGGAACAAGCGAGCATTCAATGATAGGCAAATATATCGACACAATCGTTAACGAAGACACTCTTCCTCATACTCTTACCAGCTATTCACCCTGCTTCCGCAAGGAAAAGGGCGCTCACGGCATTGAAGAGAGAGGCGTTTACAGAATTCATCAGTTCGAAAAGCAGGAAATGATTGTTGTTTGTAAGCCCGAAGAGAGCATGGTTTGGTTTGAAAAGCTCTGGCAGAACACTGTTGACCTTTTCCGTTCGCTTGATATTCCCGTAAGAACTCTCGAATGCTGCTCAGGCGACCTTGCAGACCTTAAGGTTAAGTCATTTGATGTTGAAGCCTGGTCACCCAGACAGAAGAAGTATTTCGAGGTTGGCTCTTGCTCAAATCTCGGCGATGCTCAGGCTCGCAGACTCAAAATCAGAGTTAACGGCAAAGACGGCAAGTATTTTGCACACACTCTCAACAACACCGTTGTTGCTCCTCCCAGAATGCTCATCGCATTCCTTGAGAACAACCTCAATGCAGACGGCAGCGTTAATATTCCCGTTGCTCTCAGACCTTATATGGGCGGCAAAGAGAAGCTTGTTCCCGTTAAATAATGAATTTACCCGCTGTGAATTTTCACGGCGGGTGTTTTTATATAAAAATTAACCCCCGCCACGGTGTGTGACGGGGGAATTTTTTATCTCTTATCTTTTATGAATTCGAAGGGCTTGATTTCAGCATCGAAGGGCTTGAATGCAACCGCAAATTCAAAGGGTTCGAAGCCCCATTTGCGCTCGGGTTCAACGATGTCATAATAGCCGTGATTACCCTTGATATCAAAGCGATAGTCAACATAAACCATTGTGTCGTCAAGAGGAACAAGCTCATCGTTATGTTTTGTTTCTTCGAGCATAAGCGGTGTGAAATGGCTTGCATTGAAGAAGAATGTGTTTTCTGCCGCAGGTGCAAAAATCATACCTTCACCGTTTTCATTCTTAACAATGCCGTATCTTGAGCCGTAGTGTGCACCGTTTTCAATAGGTCTTACATAAGGCACAAAGTTATCGTTTACGGTTGTTTCGAACTTGCTGTAATAGCAGGCAAGATGGCGGTCTGCATAGCTCTCATGAGGGCCTTTGCCGAAATATTCCATGTTTTCATAGCCGCCGCTGAGCTTGAATGCAAAGCCGAATCTGGGCAGGTGCATATCCATTTCTTTGATGAGATTTCTGTAGTCACCCTTGAAGCCCATAACTGCGCTTCCGTCACCGTAGAACTTATAAATCATTTCGCCCTTGAGAACAGGAACAACTGCAGGGCCGCCTATTGAAACGGGGCAAACAATTCTGATGCAGTTTTCTTCTGCAGTAACGGTTGCTGAATATGTTTTCTGGATTACCGCCTGAATTGCCGCAGAGCGTCTGTCGTCTGCCTGACCAAGCTGATTCCATGCGTGGGATTTCCACATTTCAATCTTCACGGGTTCGGCAAGCATTTCTTTGCCGCCTCTGATAACAGACGAAATTCTGCCATAGGGCTTATCAAAAGTATATTCAACATCAGCGCTCTTGATTTTTACAAATCTGTCGCCTTCGCAAACTTCGGGAAGCGATGCTGAAAGCTCTTTCTTTTCTGCTTCAACGGATAAATCAAACTGAATAAAGCCTGTTTCATAGTCTGCTTCAGCCCACTTTGTTGCCTCTTTCTGATGGAAGGTAAGATTAAGGAAGCAGCAATCATTGGCATCAACCGAATCAAAAAGAACATATTCCTTTGTTGACTGCGGAGCAATCGCGGTATCGTCAATTCTGCCGCTGAGAACGCTTTCGCCGTTCATTTCAACCGACCAAAGAATATACATATCCGAAAGATTTTCAAAATAACGGTAGTTCTTCACTGTTATTTTGCCGTCTGCATATTCTGCGCCATAGGGCTGATAACCCTTCTTCATATCATAGAAGCCGGGACGGGGTTTTCTGTCAGCAAAAATCATACCGTCGATACAGCAGGTTGAGTTGTGGGGATAATCGCCGAAATCTCCGCCGTATCGGAATGCATTGTCACCAACTTTGATTGCATGGTCAGTAAGCTCCCAGATGCATCCGCCCCAGATTGCGGGATATTTTCTGAACATATCGCAATGAGCGTGGATATCGCCTGTTGTGAGCGAGCAAACAAACTCGCAGAAATAGAAGGGTTTCTTTGAATTTTTGTTTTCACAGTATTCAGCGGTGTATTCAAGCGAAGCATACATTCTGCTTTCAACATCGGAAATATCGCTGTAGTTTTCGCCGATGGGCACAGCCTTGAATTCAAGGTGTGCGTTTTCATAGTGAATTATCGCCTTGGGGTCGCGGCTCTTTATGAATTTGCCCATTGCCCTGTGGTTTTTGCCGCAGCCTGCCTCGTTGCCGAGCGACCACATAATAACGCAGGCGTGGTTTTTGTCTCTTTCAAAAAGTCTTTCCGCTCTGTCAACATAAGCGGGCTCCCATTCATCGTCAGTTGAGAGCTTTGACCAGCGCATCCAATCCCAGGTGTCGCGGTATTCGAAGCCCATACCGTGGGTTTCGATATCCGCTTCGTCAACAACCATAAGGCCGTATTCATCGCAGAGTTCAAGGAATCTGGGGTCGTTGGGATAATGCGAAGTGCGCACGGTGTTGCAGTTGCCCTGCTTGATGATACGGATATCGAGAAGCATATCATCCATATCGCAGTAATAGCCTGTTTCGGGGTGTGAATCGTGGCGGTTAACGCCGTAAAGCTTGATAGGCTGATTGTTCACATAAGCAACGTTGCCTCTGAATTCAATCTTTTTGAAGCCAACCTTGAAGGGGATAACCTCACCCTTGCAGGAAATGAAAAGGGTATAAAGCAAGGGCTTTTCGCTGCTCCAGAGAGCGGGTTCGTTAACGGCGATATCCATATCTCCGTTTCCGCTTGCAACAACCTTGCCGCAGGGAGAAACGAGCTTATATTCAAAATCGTATTCGCCGATGATGTCTGCAGAAATTCTGCCCTTTGAAAGGTCATCGGAAAGAGTTGTTTTAATATAAACATCCTTGATATCATTGCTTCTTTCAAGAATATATACTTCTCTGAAGATGCCCGAAAGGCGGAAGAAATCCTGATCTTCAAGATAGCTGCCGTCGCACCATTTAACAACAACAACATCGATTGTGTTTTCGCCGTTTGCAAGCTTATCGGTGATATCGATTTCGCTTGTGTTGTGGCTTACCTGGCTGTAAGCGGCAAATTCGCCGTTAACAAAAAGATAGAAGCAGGATGCAACGCCTTCAAAATTGATGAAGTATTTTTTGCCGTCTTTCTTTTCGATATTGATTTTTTTGTTATAGTGACCTGCGGGGTTTTCATCGGGCACATAAGGCGGGTCAAGAGGGAAGGGATAGAAAAGATTGCTGTAAAGCGGAACATCGTAGCCTTTGCCGAACTGAGTCTGCCAGCATTTGGGAACGGGAATTGTATCGGGGAATTCCGCATTCAGAAAGTCTGCGCCGATATCTTCAAAAGAATTATAGAATTTAAAATTCCATTCGCCGCAAAGGCTGATGAAATATTCTGAATTTTCTCTTTTGCCCGCAGCAGCGGTTTCTTCGTTCTGATAAGGAATAAAATACGCTCTCGGTTTTTCGCAGCCGATGTGAAGGCTGCCCAAATCCTTATGGTATGCTTTTGTTATCATAATAAACCTCCGTTTTTTTAGGTTTCTTCAACAATACCACAGTACAACCATTTTTTCAAGCCGTTAAATGAATATTTATGTTGAAAATAACAATAAATCAAATCTTGAAAAACATTGTAAATTAGATTATACTCTATAATTAGGAAAGAAGGAAATATTGATGAAAATTCAAAAAGTACAAAAGCTTGTTTCCGCTTCACTTTTTACGGCGATAATCTGTGTTGCAACAATGATAGTGAAAATCCCTTCGCCTGCAACAAACGGTTATTTTAACCTCGGGGATTGCTTTGTGCTTCTCTCTGCGTGGCTTCTCGGCCCGCTTTACGGCGCACTTGCCGCAGGCCTCGGCTCGGCGCTTGCCGATATTCTTTCGGGCTATGCGCAGTATGCCCCCGCAACATTTATCATAAAAGCGCTTATGGCAGTTTCGGCATATTTTATTTTCAGGATGCTTTCAAAAAAGCCCTTCGTTGCAAGGCTCGTAAGCGGTGTTGTTGCAGAAGCGGTTATGGTGCTCGGATATTTCGGCTATGAAGCGGTTATACTTTCATATGGGCTTGCCGCTGCAGGAAGCATAGTTTCAAATATAATGCAAGGCATTGTGGGAGCGGTTGCGGCGATTGCGGTTGCAACGCTTATTTCAAAAAACAAAACTCTCAATTCATTCTTCAAGAGGTAAAAAATGGAAAACATATTTATTCAGGCGCAGAATGCTGCAAAGGAGCTTATCGAAAAAGCTGAACTCAAAAGCGGAGATATTGTTGTTATCGGTTGCTCAACAAGCGAAGTTATCGGCGAAAAAATCGGCACAAGCGGAACTGTTGAGGTTGCACAGAATATTTTTGACGGTCTTGATTCTGCTTTTTCTGAAAAAGGGATTTATCTCGCCGCTCAGTGCTGCGAGCATCTCAACAGAGCGATTATTATTGAAAAAGAAAAAGCGGATGCCCTTTCTCTTGAAAGAGTTTGCGTTGTGCCTCACCCCCGTGCGGGCGGCTCGTTTGCAACAGCGGCATACCGCACAATGAAAAATCCCGTTGCGGTTGAAGAAATCAAGGCAGATGCGGGAATAGATATCGGAACAACTCTTATCGGAATGCATCTTAAAAGAGTTGCGGTGCCTTTAAGGCTTGAATGCAACACCATCGGCGAAGCCAAGCTCTCAGCCGCAAAAACAAGGCCGAAATATATCGGCGGCGAAAGAGCAAAGTACGAATAATAAATAACAGAAAAAGACACTGCTTTTCACGGCAGTGTCTTTTTTTTCGGGCAGGTCTCAACTCCAAGCCCGATTTATTTTAATGAAAACAATGAACGGATTATTTCAAAAAATCTTGCAAACAGCGTTTCCAATACAGTGTCGATTCTGACAACATTCATGCTGCTGAGCTTTCTTGTTTCGGTTTCGCCGCAGTGAATGCATTCTCTTTCGCTGATTTCTTCACCGTCTGAATTTTCGTTAAACTGACTCCAGTTGCCAAAGCTGTGACCGCTGTGTTTCACTGCTGTTTCGCTTTCGGTTTTTCCGCACTGTGTGCAAAATGTTTTTTCAACGCCGTCTTCTGTGCAGGTTAAGCCTTCTGTTGCGGTTATGATGTTATGAGCGCATTCGGTAAATGCCTGAACATAAACGTTGTTATAACCGTAATATGAAGCTGTTTTCCAGTTTTTTGAATTTGTTCCGTAATTTATATAGCTTTCACCCTCGCGGCTTGAATAGGTCTGATATTCTGCGGTTTTGTTTTCAATGGGGAAAAAGGTCGGGTTGCCGTCAAGGCATTTATACTGTGCAACAACAGAGAAGTTTTCGCCCGCTTCAAGTGAAACGGCTTCGTCAAGATGAATCGTGTGATAGCCTTCTCTTTCAGCCAAGGTTTCAGCTGTTGCCGCAAGCGTTCCGTTGATGGGAGAAGTTCTTGAATCGGGAACATTTTTGTAAACTGAAATTTTAACTTCAACATTTGAACCGACTGTCTGAACAGCAACGGCGGTGAGGTTTTCGTTGCCGCTTGCCGTGAACACGTTCGCAACCTGAAGCGTTCCGTTCAGACCCGATGCGGAGTTCCAATCCGAGCCGTTATAGGTGTAGTTCTTGTAATAATCGCCCTTTTCCTCAACGGCAAAGCCCGCAAACTGGCACGCGGTTGCATCTTCATATGAAAGCCAGAAATAACCGTTGTTGCCCCATGTTTTGCCCCAGCTGTTTTTGCAAAGCCATGCACCGTTGCCCGAGGGCTTTATTGTTCCGAAATTCTCAACGGCATAGTTATCATCCCAGCCGACGATGGTTACCATATGATTTATGGAATAATTTTCAAGGCAACAATATGCGCCTGTTTTGGAATTGAGATATTTTGTTGCCTGATAAAACGCAACCGAAGCCGAGCCGTTTTCAAGAATCCAATTTTTAACTTCATCGGCGTTGCTGAGCTTCTGAGCAGTTTCAAGAACAACGCCCGCAGAGGTGTTGTATCTGCTGCTTTCATCGTAGTTGCCCATATCATAAATGCCTTTTGTCGGGAATTCGCTTTCTTGCGCAAAGCCCGACCATCTTGCAAGCGTTGCGGCGGCTCTTTTCCAGTTTCCGCCGTATAAATAAGGGCTTTCAATGTTGAAGCCGTCGCCGTATGATAAATCGTTTTCATCCTCTGCAAGGCCTCTGCCTGTAAACCAGGTCAGATGCGCCTCGGAATAATCGGCATCATCTGCATATCCTTTTTTTATAGCCGAGGTTTCGGCAGCGCTTATCGTGGAATAAGCCCAGCAGTTGCCTGCGCTTCCCTGATGTTTGACATTGGTTATAATTCCGTCTTTTCTTGCGTCATATGAGGATGGAATGGAGTTATCGATTGAGCTTGTATATAACATTTCAAAATTTATTTCATTGCCGTTTTCATCAACATAGCGGTAGGGCTGAACGCCGAATTCGCTTGTTTCGCCGTATTCAACATAAAGGCTGAGCACCTCTTCGTTTGCGGCAAAGGCGGGCAATGCCGAAGAAAAAGTCAATGCGCCGATTGCGGCTGCGAGAAATGCGGATGTTATTTTTCTGAATGTTTTTTTCATTTTAATTCATCTCCGTTTTTGGGCTTTCACCTATAAGACGATTCAAAAGTCAATTTGGTTTTGATTTTTTCAAATTTTTTGAAAATTTTTTCCTTTAACCTCAAAAAGACTCTATGTATATAATAATAAAGGAATGGAAAGGACAGGCAAAGCTGAAATTTTTTTGCTCCCCGATTTCGGTTTTGCGATTATTTTGCCTGCCGTATGCCAAAAATAGTTATGAACAACTTAACTTACAACGGAGATGATGATTTTGACAGTTAAACGGGGAGAAATTTATTACGCCGACCTGAGCCCTGTTATCGGCTCGGAGCAAGGCGGCACAAGACCCGTTCTGATTGTTCAGAACGATGTTGGCAACAGATTCAGCCCAACGGTTATTGCCGCCGCAATAACAAGCCAGCGGTTCAAAACAAGCCTGCCGACCCACATAAGAGTCAACGCCGACGGCTGCGGGCTTGCGAAGGATTCGATTGTGCTTCTTGAACAGGTGCGAACGCTCGATAAAAAACGGCTTCGCGAAAAAATGGGAATACTTGACGAAACGGATATGCTCCGTGTTGACAGAGCCCTTTCCGTAAGCCTCGGAATAGGTGCAGAATAGAATAAAGCGGTTTGCATTTACGCAAACCGCTTTTTGTTTTATAATCTCGTGTTATATTGTTTTATGAACTGAACGGGGTTTACAACCATAATATTCTTGAAAAAAGCACCGTGATATGTTACAATGAAAAAAATATTTTAATATGGAGATATACGGCTATGATTAAGCATATTGTTTGTTTCAAATTAAAGGATAACAGCCTTGCAGAATGCGAAAAGGCGAAAGAAGTTCTTCTCTCAATGAAGGGCAACGTGCCCCAGCTTCGTGATATTGCGGTCGGCATCGATTTTCTTCATTCAGAGCGTTCGTATGACCTCATTCTTGAGGTTGTTCTTGATGACGCAAAGGCTCTCGAAGATTATCAGAACGACCCCTATCACTGCTCGGTTGTGAAAACCCATATGCACGCCGTCAGAGAAAGCAGCGTTGCGATAGACTATGTTATTGAGGAGTAATTATTATGCAGCTTCTTGAAATCAACAAAGAAAAATATATCGGTCAGGCAGATCCTTTTATTCTTGAAAGCAACGGCAAATTCTATATCTATACAACGGGCAAAGACGGAATTTATGCCTATTCATCTGATGAGCTTTTGAAAGGCTGGAAGTTTGAAGGCAAGGTTTTTGAATATGACGACCCCGATGTTTATGATTATTGGGCGCCTTCCGTTATTGAGCTTGACGGCGTATTTTATATGTATTGCTCGTTTGAATATGATAAGGATACACCCGATATCGGCGGGCATCATCAGGCGATGTTTGTTTCTTCAAGCAAAAATCCGCTCGGACCTTTTGAAAACGCAAAACAGCTTCTTCATCCGTTTTCAATCGATTCTCATGTTGTTAAAAACGAAAACGGACTTTTCATCTTCTATTCAACAAACACCTTTGAGGGCGAAAGAATAGGAACATATATCTGCGTTGACAGACTTGTTACCCCCGAAAAGGCCGAAGGCAAGCCCGTGCCTGTTATCACCGCATCGATTGATGAAGAAATTTATTGCAAAGACAGATATGAAAAAGGCATTCATTGGCACACTCTTGAAGGCGCTTTCTATTTCAAAGAAGGCGATTGGCAGTATGTTATGTACAGCGGTGCGTGCTATGAAAACGAAAAATATTTTATTGGCTATGCGAGAGCAAAAACCGATGAAACAGACCTTACTAAAATAAAATTCGAGAAATATCCCGATGATAAAACCTATGCTCCAGTGCTTAAAAGCAACGAATGGGAAGAGGGTACGGGTCATCATTCAATGATAAAGCACGATGGCGAATGGTATGCGGTGTATCACGCAAGAAACGCCGAGGATGACGGGCTTTCGGGCGACAGAAGAAACGCAAGAATCTGCCGATTGAATGTTAATGACGGCGTTATTACTGCAGACAGAAAACAGTTTGAAATCTGATGAACGGAAAGTGGGATTTTATGAGCGTTATCAAAAAGAAAGTTATGAAATATGTGGGCAAGATAGTAAATTTTGTAACCACAACAACTTCTCAGGGCACCGCAAGCGGTGAGCTTGGCAAAAACTTTGTTCCCGATGAAAAAATAGTTGCTCTTTGCCGCGAAATCGGTGCGGAAGGCATTGTTATGCTCAAAAACGAAAAAAACACCCTTCCTTTAACCGAAGACAGGGTTGTTTCCGTTTTCGGCAGAGTGCAGAATGATTATTTTTATGTTGGCTACGGCTCAGGCGGCGATGTTAAAGCGCCCTATAAAATCAGCCTTATGGAAGGCATCCGCAACAACGGAAAAATAAAATATAACGAACTTCTTGCAACTGCTTATGAAAATTGGGGCAAGCTGAATCCCGTTGATGACGGCTTCTGGGGCAACTGGCCGATGTGCTATGACGAAATGCCCGTTGATTTTTCAATGGCGAAAACAGCCGCCTCAATGTCCGACACCGCAATTGTTGTTATCGGCAGGTCAGCGGGTGAAGACAGAGAAAACAAGCTCGAAAAGGGCAGTTATTATCTTACCGATACTGAAAAACAGGTGCTCGACAGCGTAACTGCGGCATTCGATAAGGTTATTGTTCTTCTCAACTGCGGAAGCATTATGGATATGGCTGAAATCGATGCATACGGCGATAAGATTTCTGCAATTCTTTATGTGTGGCAGACGGGTATGGAAAGCGGAAATGCCATTGCCGATGTGCTTTCGGGCGATGCATTCCCGAGCGGCAAGCTGACCGATACAATCGCAAAAAGCTATGCCGATTATCCGGGCAGCGAAAATTTCGGCAACAGAAAGTTCAATAACTATGCCGAGGATATTTATGTTGGCTACAGAGGTTTTGAAACCTTTGCGAAGGATAGAGTAATATATCCCTTCGGTTTCGGTCTCGGATATACAAAGTTTGCGATTGAAAATGTAAACTGTGTGTGCGAAAACGGCGAAATAACCGTTTCGGCGGATGTTAAGAATATCGGAGAGTTTGCGGGTAAAGAAATTCTTCAGCTTTATTATGAAGCCCCTTGCGGAAGGCTCGGCAAGCCTTCAAGAGCGCTTGCGGCATTCGCAAAAACCAAGAAGCTTCTCCCCGAAGAGAGCGAAACAATAAGCCTTAAACTCCGAATTGCCGATATGGCATCTTATGATGACGAAGATTCTTTCTCATATATTCTTGAAAAGGGTACATATAACATTTATCTCGGCACGGATGTTCGCTCGGCAGAGCTTTGCTGCACCTATGAGCAGGAGAAGGGCGAAACCGTAAAGAAACTTTCGCAAACATCGGCTGTTAACCCCGAGTGCGCATTCAAGCGCCTTAAGGTTATTGACGGCAAGCAGGTTTATGAAACAGTGCCCACCGCAAAATATAATCTCAAAGAAATCATTCTTGCAAATCTTCCCGAGGCAACGCCGCAGACGGGCGATAAGGGATACAAGCTTGCCGATGTGAAGAGTGGCAAGGTTTCAATGGCTGATTTTGTTGCTCAGCTTGATAACAAGGAGCTTGAAGCAATCAGCAGGGGAGACTATGTTATGAACAGCCCCCTCGGCGCGGCAGGCAATGCGGGCACTTTCGGCGGAGTTCTCAAATCAATGAGAGATAAGGGCATTCCCGCAGTAACAACAACAGACGGCCCTTCGGGCATCAGAATAAACGAAGGCGCATCCCTTCTTCCCGTTGCAACGGCTCTTGCCTGCTCGTGGAATACAGAGCTTGTTGAAAACCTTTATGAGCAGGTTGGTATTGAAATGACCCGTGTTGGCTCACACATCCTTCTTGCGCCCGGAATGAATATTCACAGAACTCCTCTTTGCGGAAGAAACTTTGAATATTTCTCAGAAGATCCGCTTCTTACGGGATATATGGCAGCGGCGATTGTAAGGGGTGTTCAGAAGGCGGGAGTTTCGGCTTGCCCGAAGCATTTTGCCTGCAACAATCAGGAAACGAACAGAACCCATAACGATTCAAGAGTGTCAGAAAGAGCTCTTCGTGAGATTTATCTCAAAGGCTTTGAAATCTGCGTCAAAACCGCAAATCCGCAGAATATTATGACATCCTATAACAAAATCAACGGTGTATGGGGTCATTATAACTATGAGCTTTGCGTTCGCATTCTCAGAGGCGAATGGGGCTATAAGGGCTGCATTATGACCGATTGGTGGATGCGCTCATCCAAATCGCCCGAATTCCCCTCAATATGCGATCAGGCCTACAGAGTAAGAGCGGGTGTAAACGTTCTTATGCCCGGCGGCGGAAGAACCGGCAGACGCAAACCCGACGGAACTCTTCTCAAAACTCTCGGCAAGAGCGAAGGAATAACCCTCGGCGAGCTTCAGCGCAACGCCGCAGAGGTGCTTGGCTTTGTTATGAACAGCGAAGCGATGAATAAATAAAAAAGAAACCGCAGGAGCAATCCTGCGGTTTTGTTTATAAAAGCATTTCATTCAGCTTTGCCATTGTTTCTTTGTCGGGTTCGGGAATATGCGCAAACGGGAATTCGATTGAGAGCTTGTCATATTTGACCTGACAGATTTTATGAAACGGCAGAAGCTCTGTTTTATCAACGCATTTATGAGCGTTTGCGATTTCTTTGAGAGCAATAATATTTTCTTCGTTATCGTTCAAAGAGGGGATGATAACCTGCCTTAAGGTTACGGGGATGTTTTCTTCATCAAGATAATCAAGAAAATCAATAACCTTCTGCATTCCGCACCCTGCGTGTTCTTTGTAAAGAGCGTCAGAGGTGTATTTTATATCAAGCAGAACACGGTCTGTTTCTTTTAAAAGAGCCTTAACTGAATCGTTCATAACGCTGCCCGAAGTGTCGAGGCAGGCGTTGATGCCTTCATTGTGGCAAAGAGTGAATATCTCTTTAACAAAAACTGCCTGAAGAAGAGGCTCACCGCCCGAAACGGTTATTCCGCCCTCTGCGCCGAAATATTCTTTGTATCTTGCGGCGCGCCTGACAACCTCTTCGGCTGTGTACTGAGTGCCTTCGCCGATTTTCCAAGTGTCGGGATTATGGCAGCAGCCGCAGCGCAGATTGCACCCCTGAGTGAACACAACGAAGCGTATTCCCGGGCCGTCTATTGCGCCGAGGCTCTGGAAAGAGTGAACAAATCCTGTCATATTGCTTCGTGGAAGGTTCTGCTGATAACTTCTCTCTGCTGCTCTCTTGAAAGCTTGTTGAAGTTAACGGCATATCCCGAAACACGGATTGTGAGGTTGGGATAATCTTCGGGGTTTTCATAAGCCTTCATAAGAGTTTCGCGGTTGAGAACATTGATGTTGATATGATGAGCCTTCTTTGCAAAGTAGCCGTCAAGAATTGAAACAAGGTTTGCGATTCTTTCGTCTTCATCTCTGCCGAGCGCATCGGGAGTTATCGAGAAGGTGTTTGAAACGCCGTCGCGGCAATCGTCATAGCTGATTTTGGCAACTGAGTTGAGGGAAGCGAGAGCGCCGTTTTCTTCTCTGTTATGCATCGGGTTTGCGCCGGGAGCAAAGGGAGCCGAAGCTTTTCTTCCGTCGGGAGTTGCACCGGTGTTCTTGCCGTACATAACATTCGATGTGATGGTGAGAACAGAAAGAGTGTGAATTGCATTTCTGTATGTGGGAGTTTTGCGAAGCTCTGTTATAACCTTGTGGGCCATATCCTTTGCGATAAGGTCAACTCTGTCATCATCGTTGCCGTATTTGGGGAATTCGCCCTCTGTTTTGAATTCAACAATAAATCCGTTGCTGTTTTTAACGGGCTGAACATTTGCGAATTTGATTGCGCTGAGTGAGTCTGCAACAACCGAAAGGCCTGCAATGCCGAATGCCATAAAACGCTCAACCTCAGTGTCGTGAAGAGCCATCTGAATTTTTTCATAGGCATATTTATCGTGCATATAATGAATGATATTCATTGTGTTAACATAGAGGTTGCTCAGCCATGCAATATAAATATCGAAGCGTTCCATAACCTCATCAAAGTTGAGTTTATCACCGCTGAGAACGGGCATCTGCGGGCCGATATGCATACCGCTTGTTGTGTCGTAGCCGCCGTTGATTGCGATGAGAAGAAGCTTTGCAAGGTTGCATCTTGCGCCGAAGAACTGCATCTGCTTGCCAACCTTCATTGCGGATACGCAGCAGGCAATCGCATAGTCATCACCGTAGATGGGTCGCATGATATCATCGTTTTCATATTGGATTGAGTCTGTGTCCGCAGAAACCTTGGCACAGAATTTTTTGAAATTCTCAGGCAGTGAGGTTGACCAGAGAACGGTGAGGTTAGGTTCGGGTGATGAGCCGAGGGTATAGAGAGTGTTAAGAATACGGAAGCTGTTCTTTGTTACAAGAGTTCTGCCGTCTTCGCCCATACCGCCGACTGCTTCGGTTATCCACATCGGGTCGCCGCCGAAAAGCTCGTTGTATTCGGGTGTGCGAAGGTGGCGGGCAATGCGCAGCTTCATAACAAAATCGTCAATAAGCTCCTGAGCGCCCTCTTCTGTAAGAATTCCGTTTGCAATATCTCTTTCAATGTAGATATCAAAGAAGGTGCTTACTCTGCCGAGCGACATTGCAGCGCCGTTCTGCTCTTTGATTGCGCCGAGATATGCGAAATAAGTCCACTGAATTGCTTCCTTTGCGTTTGCGGCGGGCTCGCTGATATCAAAGCCGTACATTGCCGCCATTTCTTTGAGATAACCGAGGAAGGTTATCTGCTGGAAAAGCTCTTCATCAAGACGGATCTGTTCTGTGTTGAAAGCGCTGTTTTCGAGCGATTTTTTATCTTTCTTCTTTTCTTCGATAAGTCTGTCAATGCCATAAAGAGCAACTCTGCGGTAATCGCCGATGATTCTGCCTCTGCCGTATGCATCGGGAAGACCTGTGATAACGTGGCACTTGCGGGCCTGACGCATCTCATCTGTGTATGCGCGGAAAACGCCGTCGTTATGGGTTGTTCTGAAGCGGAATTCTTCTTCAACCTTCTTGCTGAGCTTGTAGCCGTAAGCTTCGCAGGCCTGACGAACCATTCTCATGCCGCCGAAGGGATTAACGCCTCTTTTGAGGGGGCGGTTGGTCTGCATACCAACGATTAATTCGTTTTCTTTATCTATATATCCGGGAGAGTAGCTTGTGAGCGATGAAACCGTTGCGGTGTCGATATCAAGCACGCCGCCGAACTGACGCTCAATGGCAAAAAGTGACTCCAGCTTTTTCATAAGCATCTGAGTGCGCTCTGTTGCGCCTGCAAGGAATGCGCTGTCGCCCTCATATTCCTTATAGTTTTTCTGAATGAAATCACGAACATTGATTTCATCGTGCCATACACCGGCAACAAAGCCGTTCCAATTCTTGTGTTCCATAGAAATTACCTCCTTAAAAAGCAAAAAAGGGCTAATCAGTTTGAAAAACTGATCGCCCAGACGGTCGGCTATGATACCTTTTTATTTAAAGGTATATGTTTACATTCCCCCGCGGTGATCCGCTTTTCCGTCAGTTATGTAAACTTCTGTATTAATTATACATAAAGTGCATTCTTTTGTCAATTAATAAAAAGAATAAAGCACCGCATTGCGATGCTTTGTTTTTTGTTTATTTTATATGATTACTGCATTTTTTCCTGCTTTACCTTGTGGTCAACAATGTGACGCTTTGCAAGCTCTGCAGTAACTTCGTCAAGAGTGATGCCCATTTCAATCATCATAACGGTGATATGATAGAGAAGGTCAGCGATTTCATAAACGGTTTCAGCTTTGTCGCCGCCCTTTGCGCCGATGATAACCTCTGTGCATTCCTCGCCGACTTTCTTAAGGATTTTATCAATGCCTTTTTCAAAAAGATAGGTTGTGTATGAGCCTTCTTTCTTCTCAACCTTTCTGCCAACGAGCATTTCATAAAGACCCTCATATGAGAATTCTTCGGCTTCGGGAGCAACGATATCCTCAAAGAAGCAGGTTTCGCTGCCTGTGTGGCAAGCGGGGCCGTTTTTGATAACATCGATAAGAAGTGTATCCTTATCGCAGTCTGTGCGGATTGAAACAACCTGCTGAGTGTTGCCCGAGGTTGCGCCCTTTCTCCAAAGCTCCTGACGGCTTCTGCTGAAGAAGCAGGTTTTGCCCTCTTTGATTGTTATTTCAAGGCTTTCTGCGTTCATATATGCAAGCATAAGAACCTTTTTGCTGTAGTGATCCTGCACAATTGCGGGGATAAGTCCGTCTGCGTTATATTTAAGTTCAACCATTTTTTATATCCTCATCTCTATGTTATTATCGTTAAGATATCTCTTCAGATCCATAATGTCAACTTCCTTGAAATGGAAGATTGAAGCGGCAAGGCCCGCATCTGCGCAGCCCGCTCTGAAAAGTTCAAGAAAATCTTCTTTTTTGCCCGCACCGCCGCTTGCAATAACGGGGATTGAAACAAGGTCGCTGATTTTCTGAAGCATTTCAAGGTCAAAGCCCTTCTTAACGCCGTCTGTATCGATGCTGTTAACAACAAGCTCACCTGCGCCGTTGTTTTCGCCCATCTTTGCCCATTCGAGAGCGTCGATGCCTGTGTCTATTCTTCCGCCTTTGCTGAAAATATGGAATGAGCCGACAACACGCTTGATATCCATTGAAAGAACAACGCACTGGTCGCCGTATTTCTTTGCCGCTTTTTCAATGAGCGAAGGGTCTTTGATTGCACCCGAATTTACGGATACTTTATCAGCGCCGCATTTGAGCACTCTGTCGAAATCGTCAAGAGTGTTGATTCCGCCGCCGACTGTGAGGGGAATGAAAATTTCGCTTGCAACCTGAGTGAGAGCGTCTGTAAAAAGAGCTCTTCCTTCGAATGAAGCAGTTATATCATAAAAAACAAGCTCGTCTGCGCCGCTGTCATTATAGAAATGAGCAAGCTCAACGGGTGAGGCAACATCCTGAATTCCTTCGAAATTAACGCCCTTTACAACTCTGCCGTTTCTGACATCGAGGCAGGGGATTATTCTTTTTGTTATCATAAAGCACCTCCTGCCGCAAGGGCATCCTTAAGGCTGAGTTTTCCTTCATAAACTGCTTTGCCGACTATTGCGCCGTAAATGCCCATTTCATTGAGCGTTTTCAGCTCATGGGCAAAGGTTATTCCGCCCGACGCAACAATATCAAGGCCTTTGATTTCAGAAAGCTCTTTGTATATTTCAAGATTTGTGCCCGAAAGCATACCGTCTTTTGAAATGTCGGTATAAATAACCGTTGAAACGCCTGTGTCGCGAAGCTTTTTGCAGAATTCAACCGAGTTCACGCTTGTTGTTTCCTGCCATCCGCTTACGGCAACGAAGCCGTCTTTCGCATCAACTCCAACGGCAATTGCAGAGCCGAAT
>JAZLBI010000065.1:0-38556 GCA_045613625.1 Acutalibacteraceae bacterium
ATTTTTTCGGTTGGTTTTCTTTTTTTGTGGTTTTTATGGACTCGAAGGGGAGCGGTAGTGAATGACAGTCCGGTGGACTGTCAGAGCCGCGACTGACCGAGGCCCGCAGGCCGAGAGTCGAGTCCTATTTGGGGCGCAAAAGCATGATAATCCGAACCTTTTCTTTTTACAGAATCGTTTCGGATTATTGCTTTATTTCTGATATTCAATTTCTTCCTGAAATGCAACGGGGCAGCAATCAAGCTGCCCCGTTTTTTATGTCTTACTCAAAATACCAATATCCTGAACAGCAACTGTAATTTTCTTTCTTCTAAAGAACAACACGGTCTTATGACTGTTTTTATGTTCAATAGATGTTTAGAATCTTGCTTTTTTTTGATTTCAGTACTTCTTTGACGTTCGGCTCTATTTCAATTAAATATTTAAATGCATCAATTAAATCATCAAATATTTCTGATTTTCTATTTATTTCGTAGCTGAATACCATATTGTCATTTTTGGCAGAATCATACTGTTCAACCGAATACCATGCTCCCGTCAGCAGTGCATCCTCAATAAACAGTTCAAAGCTATAACACAGTTTCAATGCATCTGTTGGTTTCAGCGGAATGGGGATTATGTTATTAAAAGCTTTCTCGGCAATATCGTTATCAAGTTTTTTTATACTGCCGTCTTCATTATATTCGATGCTGAGCCAATTTGCAATTTTAGGAAATTTCTTTGTGCGTTTGCGTGTTGAGCCGACTGTATAATCCAACAAATAGTTAACTAATCGTCTTGATTCAGCAGCAGGCAATTTTATGTTTCCTGATTGCCATTCTTCCATTTTTTGAAGTTTAATTAAAAACTGATAGTATTTTCTTAAGCTTTCAAATGAAACCTTGTTAATATCTGTGCAACCTTCTAAGAGCTCTACAAAATTACCTACAAAATCAATAAATTGATATGAAACGTCTATCATATTGTTGTAAGTGAATCTATCGTCATCGCCTTCTAACCAAGCGATAAACTCGTCAGGTACTTGAAATATGTCATCTTCATCTGCATATGCGAAGTAAAACTGTGTTTCATTATCTTCAAACAGCAAGTTAAATCTTGTCAAATCTGTATCATACACAATATGATAATGCTCAATAAACTGCATTTGAGTCATATCGTTAAACTCAGAAAAGAATGAAACTATTTTGTTTCTAAAACAAAATTCTTTTCTTATTAAACTTGATACTTCTCTTCTGCTTTTAGTGTCTTTTAAAATAAAAGATTTGATTTTTTCAAATGTTGTTTGATATTCAGATTCTGAGCTTTCCGGATAATAATAAAAATATTTTACGCCTTGTGTTTCCGGGTCATATGTTTTGTTTTTATTAACAACAACTTCGTTGCCTCTTAAATTTGAGGCAATAACAGTGCAACAATACGGATTGCAGTCAAACTCTAACATTTCATTTGAAACAACATGTAATTCTCTTAAACTATCAGTAAACACCTCACGACTTTGCTTTATTGTGTTTGAAATTGATTCTACAGAACATTTCTGTTTGACACAGCGATCCATAATATTTAAAAAAATCTGTGAATCATTGTTTCTGATAAAACTTTGTTGAATGTTTTCTAAAATTGTTGCAATATATTGAGAACGTATTTCATTACAAATTTCATCCAGTTCAGTTTCTTTGGTGTTGGCAGATAATCTTCTGACTATTACCTCTGATGTTATTCCGCTCAATTTAACAACGTCTTCAGGAATGTCTTTTTCGCTCGTATCGTTGATCAATATGGGAATGATTTTTAATTTTGAATGTTTTTCATTATATGCGGTATATGTTACCTCAGCGATTTCTCGTTTTACTTCAGAGGAACAAAGAGAATCTTTGGAAATCAACATTAAAAAAACACAACATTTTTTTAACATCTTAGAAATAACTTCCGTGTAAACATCACCGCTTATATTTCTTTCCTTACCGTTAATATCATACATACACCAATGATTGAGATCCATTTCTTCAAGTCGCTTAATCAATCGTAAAGCAACCGTTTTATCTTTACTTGAAAGGGAAGTAAAGATAAGACTACGCTGAATGTTCATCTCTTTTAAAATATTAAAAATATACGAATTATCCATTGTTGCACCTCAAATTCAGATTAATTTTAATATTGAATCAAACAAAACAACAAATCCTAAAACAAAAAACAAAATCGGAATACAGATTTCCAGCAAATTTTTAAACCTTTGTTTAAAAAAGTCATATATTTTATTAAACCAATTTTGCGAAATGATATAAACAAAATATAATATCATAAATGGTAACATATATATGATGTTGTAGAAAATTAAGATTGCCGTTACAACACCAAATGACAATTGATAATTGACAAAAACTGCCAAAAAAGAAAAATATGGAACAGCAGAAGTTAATTCTGATGCAGTTGACACAATACCAACAGCAATCAAAGCAAGAGGAGCAACAGATCTGACCTTAGATCTGATTTTTTCCTCTTCACCTGTCTGGTTGTCAGCATCAGGTCCTTTTTTGTGTCCCTTGAGTTTCTTTACAATCTTTTTACAAGAAAAAACAATCAGCAATAAGCCAACAGCCATCTCTAACATATAAAGAATGAAGCTGTATTTCTCTATGAAATTGTTGATTTCCCTGTTAATTAAAGTCATAGCACCATAATAAACGAGGTAACCAAATATCATATTAACAACGCCTGTTGTTAATATAAAATACCATATATGTCTGGGCTTTTTTACCATTCCCTGAAGAATGAATTGCTGAGTGATTCCGATAGGATTTAAGCTATCAACCGAACTCATAGCTATCATTGTAATTAACAGTTCTTTCATTGTTTCCTCTTTTTGTGTCAAAATAATTGTAATCTAAACAAGTACTGATTACTTTGATATTCTAAATGTTGACAATATTATAACATAATATAAAATATTTTCAATAATCTTTATATTTTTTAAATTGTTGCTCCTGAATTTTTGCGGTGGTGTTACAAAATATTATTTAATTTTTGCTTAATAGTATGGAGAAAAACACCTTAATATTTATTGCTTTGCTTGAAGGTCATATTTATTTGTGCTATAATTCAAAGAGAAAAATAAGTTTGGAAAAGTGTGCATAAGATGGAATTTAATGAAAAGTTGCAGGAATTAAGAAAATCAAAAGGACTTACACAGGAAGAGCTTGCAGAGATTCTTTTTGTTTCCCGAACAGCAGTTTCAAAGTGGGAATCGGGCAGAGGTTATCCGAATATAGATTCGCTTAAAGCCATTTCTAAATTTTTTGGAATAACGATTGATGAACTTCTGTCGGGAAATGAATTGCTAACTATAGCGGAGGAGGATTGCAAGCATAAAGAGAAGCATTTTTGTGACCTTGTGTTCGGGTTGCTTGATTGCAGCGTTGCCGCATTCTTCCTTATACCTTTTTTCGGGCAAAAAGAAAATGGTTTTGTTCAGGCGGTTTCGCTTCTATCTCTTTCAGAAATTGCTGTTTATCTGAAGATTGCTTACTTTGCTGTTATTATTGCAATTTTTATATCAGGAGTTTTAACACTTGCTCTGCAAAACTGCAACAAAGCGATTTGGCTTTGCAGCAAGAGCAAAATTTCGTTGATATTTAATTTGTTAGCTGTTCTTTTGTTTATTATAAGCTTGCAACCGTACGCAGCAGTTTTATTGTTTGTATTTTTAACCATTAAGACATTAATTCTTATCAAATGGCGATGACACGTAAAGTATCGCTGATGCAACGCCGAGTTTCTTGCTTTCTGAAAAACCTTCCTTTAATGTATATTCAGGCTCAAGCCAAATACATTAAAAGAAGGTTGATTTATTTGAAGAAGAAAAGTTTTGTTATTGGGTTATGTTTGATTGCATCGTTTGTTGTTTGGACTGCAGCAATTTGTTTTATCGATGTCGGGTCAATCGGGCCGAAAGATTCCGAGGTTGGATTTTCAACAGTTAACGGCTTGTTTCATAGTCTTACGGGTGTGAATATGTTTCTGTATACTGTCACGGATTGGTTGGGACTGATACCGATTGGTTTTGCAGGGGGATTTGCGATGTTCGGGCTCGCACAGTTAATTAAAAGGAAGCAGCTCGGACAAGTTGATCGCAGTATTATTGTTCTTGGTATATTTTATATTGTTGTGTTGGCATTTTATATTTTCTTTGAAAAGGTTGTTATAAATTGCAGACCCGTATTGATTGACGGAATTTTAGAAGCATCATACCCTTCGTCAACAACAATGCTTGTTTTATGTGTGATGCCGACAGCGATAATGCAGTTTAATGCCCGAATAAAGAATAAGATGTTCAGAATATGTATTTCATCTGCTATAACAGCTTTTATTGCTTTTATGGTTGTCAGCAGGCTTCTTTCGGGAGTGCATTGGCTTACTGATATTATAGGCGGAGCTTTACTCAGCGCAGGGCTTGTGACGGTGTATTATTCATTTATCTCGGGTCATAGAGAATGAAAATGAAATAATAAATGTTAAGATTGCCTGATATAAAAGAATACAGTTGACTAACCGGAAAACGAGGAGTATAATCCTATTGAAGCAATAACAAACCTCGGAGGTTATAATTATGAATCTTGATAAGTATAAGGGCATATTTCCCGCATTTTATGCTTGCTACGGTGCTGACGGTGAGGTTTGCACCGATGCTACAAAAAAATTCGTTGAACACCTGATAAAAAAAGGCGTTGACGGTCTTTATGTTGGCGGCTCTTCGGGTGAGTGCATTTATCTGAGCGTTGAAGAGAGAAAGAAAACTCTTGAAGCTGTTATGGAGGTTGCAAAAGGAAGAATCGCAATCATCGCTCATGTTGCTTGTAACAGCACGAAGGATAGCTGTGAGCTTGCACGCCATGCCGAGTCGCTCGGAGTTGATGCGATAGCCGCAATTCCCCCCATTTATTTCAGACTTCCCGAAAAAGCGATTGCAAAATATTGGAACGATATTTCTGCAGCGGCGCCCAACACGGATTTTGTGATTTACAATATTCCGCAGCTTGCAGGTGTTGCTCTGACTCTCAGCCTTTTTGATGAAATGCTCAAGAATCCCAGAGTTATCGGTGTTAAAAATTCCTCGATGCCTATTCAGGATATCCAGATGTTCAAAAGACAGGCGAAGCTCAACGGAAAGGACGTTATTGTTTTCAACGGACCTGACGAGCAGTTTGTTGGCGGCAGACTCATCGGTGCAGACGGCGGAATCGGCGGAACTTACGGCGTTATGCCCGAGCTTTTTGTTAAGCTCAATGAATTGATTGTTGCAGGCGATTTTGCAAATGCAGGCAAACTTCAGGACGATATTGACGAAGTTATATACACAATGTGCTCAACAAAGGGCAATATGTATGCAACGGCAAAGGCTGCAATCAAAAAGATGTATGGCATTGACCTTGGCGGAGTGAAAGCACCTCTTCTTGACCTTCAGGAGGGCGATGAGGTAATTGTTGACAAGGTTGTAAATCTTGTTGAAACAGCTGTTAAAGAATGGGTTAAATAAATAGTTATCGGCGGTCTGCAGCGGATTTCTCCGTTGCAGGCCGTTTGGTTTAGGATGTTATCGGGCGAAATAAGACGAAAAATGTTACAACAGCTCTTATATTATATAATGTAATAAATAAAAGAACCGAGTGGAAATGCAGTTAAAAATGTTGCCAAGAGTTGATGTTTGTGATAGAATGATAAATCATCGATAAAAAGGAGAATATATATGAACGATAAACTTAAGGTTGCAAATATAGGTATGAAATTCGGAATGTGCCACGTAGAAGGCGCAATGGGATACGGCGCTGAAATTGTTGCACTTTGCGACAGCAACGAAGAAAATCTTCGCTTTGCGGGCGAAAGATACGGCATCGCAGAAGAGAAGCGTTTTATCGATTATAACGATATTATTAATGCGGATATCGATGTTGTTACGGTTGCGATTCCCGACCAGCAGCATAAAAAAGTATCCTGCGATTTTCTTAAAGCGGGCAAAAACGTTCTTTGCGAAAAGCCGCTTGCGCTCACCCGTGAGGATATTGAAGAAATCATAAAGACCGCCGATGAATCAGACGGCAAGTTTATGGTTGGTCAGATTTGCCGCTTCACTCCCGCTTTTGAAAAGGCGAAGGAGCTTGTTTCGTCGGGTGCAATCGGTGAAATATATTTTATTGAATCCGAATACGCTCACGACTATATGAAGCTTTGCGACAACTGGCGTGCAGACCCGAAGCGCCACGGAGTTATCGGCGGAGGTTGCCACGCAGTTGACCTTATCCGCTGGATTGCGGGCGATCCCATTGAAGTTTTTGCATACGGAACGCATAAGCTTCTGCCGATGGTTGAATATGATGATGCAACGATTGCGGTTATGAAATTCGGCGAGAATGTTGCGGGCAAGGTGTTTGTTTCAACAGGCTGTAAGCGCGATTACACAATGCGCACCTGCATTTACGGAACAAAAGGAACTATCATATGCGATAACACATCGCCAACAATGACTCTTTTCACAGTTGACGAAGAAGGCGTTACAAAAGAGCCAGAAACTATTGCGGTTGAGGTTAATAACCACAATGCGGCAAGGGAGTTTGAGGTTTTTGCGGATGCAATTCTTAACAACAAGCCTGTTGCAACCGATGCAAGAGAGGGCGCAAAAACCGTTGTGGTTTGCCTTGCGATTGTTGAATCGGCAAAAACGGGTGTGCCTGTGAAGCCCGATTATAACTTTTAAAAAGTGAGATACGGAATGAAAAAATCTAATGCTTTAGCACTTATACCGATAGGTGTTTTCGTTGTTTTTTATTTATCACTCGGAATTATTTTTGAATATGTTATGAAAATGCCGATGGGATTTTATAATGTTCCCGTTGTTGTTGCATTTCTTGTTGCGCTTCTTGTTGCCGTTGTTCAGACACGGGGAGTTTCGCTCGATGAGAAATTCAGCCTTATGGGTCAGGGTATCGGCGATAAAAACATCATAACAATGCTTATCATATTTCTGCTTGCGGGCATTTTTGTTGGCGTTGTCGGCAGAAATTCGGCAGAAAGCGTTGCTTATTTTCTGCTTTCGGTAACCCCGCCTGATTTTGCGGTTGTTATTCTTTTTGTTATAAGCGCATTTGTTTCAACGGCAATGGGCACATCGGTTGGCACAATAACTCTCATAACCCCCATAGCCGCCGCAATTTCAACAGGCTCGGGTTTTTCGCTCCCCCTCTGTGTCGGCACAGTTGTGGGCGGTGCGATGTTTGGCGATAATCTTTCGTTTATTTCAGACACAACCATTGCCGCTTGCAACGGTCAGGGCTGTAAAATGAAAGATAAATTCAAAACAAACCTTGTGATAGTTGTTCCCGCGGCAATCGTAACGCTTTTGCTTATCAGCATTCTTTCAATGCGTTCGGATGTTACGGGCGGAATAACCAAGGAATATAATCTTATAGAAATTATTCCGTATATACTTGTGCTTATCAGCGGAATTATAGGAATCAACGTTTTTCTGACTCTTATTATCGGCATTGTTTCGGGCAGCATAATAATGCTTGCAACGGGTGCCGCCGATTTCCCCGCCCTTCTTTCGGGAATGGGTGAGGGTGCATCGGGAATGTTTGAAACTTCGATGGTTGCAATTCTTGTTGCGGCGCTCTGCGCACTTATCAGGCACAACGGCGGTTTTGAAGCTGTTCTGAGCGGAATACGCCGCGTTTTCAAAGGCAGAAAGGGCGGACAGCTCGGAATCGGTCTGCTCGTCGGCATTATGGATATAGCAACCGCAAACAACACCGTAGCCATTGTTATTGCAAACCCCATTGCGGCAGAAATGGCTGCTGATTTCGGAATTTCAAACAAAAAAACAGCTTCTGTTCTTGACACTTTCTCTTGCATTTTTCAGGGATTTCTGCCATATGGCGCACAGATTCTTGTTGCGATTTCGGCGATCACAACGCTCGGCTATGAGATATCTGCTTTTGAAATCATAAAAAATCTTTTTTATCCGATGCTTCTTCTCGCAAGCTCGCTCGTGTTTATATTTCTTGTGCCTGAAAAGAAAATGCGCAAGGAAGCAGAATGATATTATGAAAATTACAGTTTTAACCGAAAACACAACACGGAAGAAAAATCTTGTTGCAGAGCACGGGCTTTCGCTGTATATCGAAACCGAAAAGTATAAAATTCTTTTTGATATGGGTCAGACGGATGCTTTTGCTCTGAATGCAGAAAAACTCGGCGTTGACCTTGAAGCGGTTGATTTCGCGGTTTTGTCGCACGGTCACTATGACCACGGCGGGGGTATTGAGAAATTTCTTGAAATCAACCCGAAAGCAAAAATATATCTGAATGAAAATGCATTCGGCAACCATTTTAACGGCATCGGAAAATATATTGGTCTTGATAAAAAACTGCAGGGCTGTGAAAGGCTTGTTTTTATTTCGGATGAATTTGAAATCGAAGAAGGGATTAATCTTTTTTCCTGCAACAAGCTTGCCAAAAAACATCCGATTAACCCGTATGGCCTCGGAATAGACAGAGGAAACGGAGTTGAGCCCGACGATTTTCTTCACGAGCAATATTTGCTCATAAACGAAGGCGGCCGAAAATTCCTTTTCAGCGGTTGTTCGCATAAGGGTGTGCTCAATATCGCTCAGTGGTTCAGCCCCGATTTTTTTATTGGTGGATTTCATCTTTCAAAGCTTGACACACAGACCGATGAACGTGAAACGCTTGATGAAATTGCCCATATTCTTATGGAGTCTGATGCCGAATATTACACCGCACATTGCACGGGCACAGAGCAATTTGCTTATCTTGAAAGCATAATGGGCGGCAGACTTAACTATCTTTCAACGGGTCTTGTGCAAATAGTATAAAATTATCGGAACTTTTTTCGAAAGTACAATTTTTATGTCATTGAAAAAGCTTTTTGCGTATGATATAATATCAAATCGTATGATTGAAAAATAATCAGAGAAGGGTATTTTCGATATGGTTTTTAATACAATACTTGAAGCGATGGGTAACACCCCGATGGTTAAGCTTCAGCATATGACAGGCCCCGATGATGCGGATATTCTTGTTAAGGTTGAGGGGCTCAATGTTGGCGGTTCAATCAAAACCCGCACCGCATATAATATGGTTGTTGATGCGGAAGAAAAGGGTCTTCTCAATTCCGAAACAGTTATTGTTGAGCCAACAAGCGGAAATCAGGGCATAGGTCTTGCTCTTGTTGGCGCAGTCAAGGGATATAAAGTTAAAATCATAATGCCCGATTCGGTAAGTGAAGAGAGAAGAAAGCTTGTTGAGCATTACGGCGCAGAGGTTATTCTTGTTCATGATGCGGGCAACATCGGCGCTTGCATTGAAGAATGTCTTGCTCTCGCGATGAAGATGAAGTCTGAAGATAAGAATGTTTTTGTTCCTCAGCAGTTTGAAAATCCTGCCAACCCCGCTGTTCAGAGATCTGCTACCGCTGTTGAAATTCTTGAGCAGGTGAATGCGCCTATCCACGGCTTCTGCTCGGGTATCGGCACGGGCGGAACAATAACAGGTATCGGAGAAGTTCTCAAAGAGCATAATCCCGATATGACAATATGGGCGGTTGAGCCCGAAAATGCGGCGATTCTCTCGGGCGGTTCAATCGGCACTCATGTTCAGATGGGTATCGGCGACGGTCTTATTCCCGATATTCTCAACTGCAATATTTTTGATGATGTTTGCATCGTCAAGGATGATGAGGCGCTTCAGACCTCAAGAGATCTTGCATCAAAAGAGGGAATTATGTGCGGCATCAGCAGCGGAACAAACGTTGCGGCGGCGCTCAGGCTTGCCAAAAAGCTCGGCAAGGGCAAGACCGTTGTGACTGTTCTTCCCGACACGGCAGAGAGATATTTCTCAACTCCGCTTTTTGATTAAAATAATTAACCGCCTTCGGGCGGTTTTTTTGTTGCAATTCGGATTTATATATTATATAATATGTTATATAATATGTCCCGTGAGGTGTTTAAAAATGAAAGACTATAAACATGCGCTTCTCGTTATGGAAAAGCAGGATTATCCTGCAGAGGCAAGAGAAGCTATAATCAGAGCCGAAGAAAAAATTCTTGCAAACGAAAAGGCAAACAAAATCTACGATTCAATGTATAAAAAATACTGGATTCAGAAAAAGAATTTCGGCGAATTCAAGGATAAAACCAAGGCGCTTGCCGAGCTTATCGGCGAGCACGAATATACTGTTTATCTTGTTCTTCTTCTCAACTGCACAAAACCTCTTCGTGCGGCATACAAAAAGAAAGGCTATCCCGAAGATATCTATTGGATGTCTGTTCTTGACCTTAAATGCAAGATGCTCGAGTGCAAAGAGAATTATGATATTTGGGGAACCTTTGTTGAAGGCTGGTTTATGAGTTTTTATACTATGGAGCGCTTCGGCATCGGCAGATTCCAGTTTGACCTTTCGGATTTCGGCGAGGAATTCTATGAAGAAAACGGAATTTTCATAAAGGAAGATGAATTCTGCCTCGGCCTTCATATTCCGTCGCACAGAGAGCCTCTCACCTATGAAACCAGAATGGATACATACAAAAAAGCTTTCGAATTTTTCAAAGACAGATTCGACGGCAAACACATTGTTATCTGTTGCAATTCATGGCTTCTTTACCCCGACAACCTCAACATTCTGCCCGAGAAGTCAAACGCAAGCGATTTCGTTCTTGATTTCCAGCCTCTTGATATCAGGCAGACATATGATTTCGGCGACGGCTGGCGAATTTTCAATGTTGGCAAAAGCAGCCTGAGACCTTCGGAATTGCCCCGCAACACATCGATGCAGAGAGCTTTTGCAGAATGGTTTGATCAGGGCAAAAAAGCAGGCACAGCCTACAGCATCCTGATTTTCGACGGTGAAAAAATCGTTACCCGCTGCGACAGAGAAACATACAAAGAGAAATACGGTTATTAATATAAACAGTGAACGGCTTGCAGATGATTTTGCAAGCCGTTTTGTTGCGCTTAAAACTTATATTCTGTCAGCGCTCTGAATTCATAGCCGTTTTGGCGGGCGTAATCGATAATTCTGCCGAGGGCGGCGGCGTTATCGGGCGAAACGGAATGAAGAAGAATAACCGCTCCGGGGTGGAGTCTGCTTGTTACAGAGTTAAAGGCAAAGTCACCGCCTTTGACTGCATTTACATCCCAATCCGCATAGGCGCACGACCAGAAAACGCTTGTGTAGCCCATAGAATCAATCAATTCAAGCGCGTTTTTGTTGTACGCCCCCTCGGGAAAGCGGAAAAAGCTTGTTGCGTAGCCGAAATTCTCTCTCAGGTAATTATCGCATTCGAGAATTTCATCGGCCATTTTCTGCCGTGAAATCTTTGTGAAATCGGCGTGGTTTGCCGAATGGTTGCCCACAATATGCCCTTCGTTAATCATTCTTGCGATAAGCTCAGGCGTGGACTCGATATGGTCAAGAGTGCAGAAGAATGCTGCGGGAACTTTTTTCTCTTTGAGAATATCAAGGCATTTTGTTGTGTAGCCGTTTTCCCATCCGCAGTCAAAGGTGAGATAGAGCACCTTTTCGGAAGATTTCGTGTCGTAGCCAAAAACTTTGTAGCCCGTTGATTCGAAAAACTTCTGATTGTCAACCGAAATGCTGTGGGGCAAGCCGTCTTTGGCAACGCCGTAGCTGTGTTCAATTCTTTTTGTTGAAAGGCCTCGTTTGTTATCGGGGTCGTTTGCTGTGAAGCTTGCGGGAGGAAGAATTTTTCTGCCCGTAAGCGCTGAGGTTGTGCCGGGAGTTTCTGTTGTTTGGGTAACGGCGGCGGTGGTGCGGATATCTTTAACCGTTACGGGCGCATTGGCATCGGTTTCCTCAAGGGTATTACGCCCTCTGCAGGCCGAAAGCATAATCAGAGAGCACAAAACAAAAATTAAAACTGATTTCTTCATAATTAACACCTTGCTTTACTGTAATATTTAATGTATATTATATCCCGAATGATAAATTTTAAAAAACAAAAATTTTTTTAAGATTTATGCAACAAAAACAGAAGATTGCGACACTTATATAATAAGAGTGGTAAGGAGGGTCGAATTTGAGCGCTCAGATACACGAACTTGTTACTCTTGCAAAATCCGGAAATGCCGATGCATTCGGCGAGTTATACGAGCTCTATTATAAAGATATGTACTGCTACGCCTGCTATGTTACGGGCAGCGAAAGCATTGCCCAGGACGCAGTGTCGGATGCGGTGCTCTCTGCCTTCAGGCAGATCAAGTCGTTAAAAAACGCAAAGGCGTTCAAAGGGTGGCTCTTCAAAATTCTTTGCGCCTCGTGTAAAAGATATTACACGGAAAATGAAAAAAAGAAATCTCTGGTTTATCTCGATGATGAAAACGGGGGATACGAAGAGCCTGCGGGCTTTGAAAGCATTGAGCTTTCGGTTGAGCTTCGCAGCGCTCTTGAAAATCTTTCTTGCGAAGAAAGAGAAATTGTTTTGCTCAGCGTTCTGGGCAACTATAAAAGTCACGAGATAGCAGAAATTTTAGACTGTCCGCCGTCAACGGTTCGTTCCAAGCTTAAAAGATCACTCAAAAAGCTCAGGGAATCGCTCAGCGGCGAGAATAAAGGGAAAGGGGGATGAAAAGATGAAGAAAACTGATAAGCAGACTATGGATATGCTTCGCACGGAGCTTATGAAAAGCTCAGAAAATGCGAAGGTGCCTCTTAAACTTCAGAAAGACAGCGTTGTTGCAATGCTCAAAAACAGCGATAAAAACGAAAAGGATTTTTCTTCAAAAACGGGAAACAAAAGGAACATAGTTGTATTAAGACGGATTACGGCGGCTGCCGCAGTTATTGCGGTTGTTATCATTGCCGCATTTTATGTTAATTCGGGTGGGGTAAAAGTAATAAAAACAGATTCGTTCTATAAGGGCTACGAAAGCAAGGAGCCTGTCAGGAACGCAGAGAGCTATGCTGAAATAGAAAAGGCTGTCAAAGAAATTCTGGATAATAAGAAATCGGTCGAGAAAAACAAGAAACCCGATAACGGCAAAACGCCCGACTCAACAGAGTCATCAACCAAGGGCTCTGCTGAAAGCCTTATAGAAGGCTACAGCGAGTATGTTGCTCAGGCAAAGCTTCCGGACAGCGCAAAACTTGAGGCTGAACTTTCTCTTGCTTCGGTTCAGGGAGTTGTTGAACAAGGCGATTTCAGGGCAGATATCGTTAAAACCGACGGTGAATACCTTTATATCGTAACAACGGGTATTGACAAAAAAACAGGGCGAAATCTTGAACAGATAAAAATTGTTAAGGCGTCACCTGCCGAGGAAATGAATGTTGCCCCAACTCTTGTGCTTTCAAACGGAGCGGATGCGAATAAGGTTGACGAATGCATAGAAATCTATCTTAAGAATGACACGCTTATTGCCATTCTCAGGCGATATAGCTTTGCAATGGATCAGTCTGTTGCGAAAAACAGCATTCAGACCGTTGCGGTGCACTATGATATTTCCGACCCGACTGCGCCGAAAAGGCTTCGCGAGCATATTCAGGACGGAGCGTATGTTACTTCGGGGCTTTATGAAAACAGCCTGAGCATAGTAACCCAGATGTCGATTCCGTCAACAGAAACTCAGTCGGAAGAAAGCGTTGTTCCGTCATACAGCATAAACGGCGAAAAAACAAAGCTTGCAGCAGAGAACGTTTTTATTTCGGTCAATGATCCCGAAGATTCTTATCTTTTCATTACCGTTACGGATATTTCCGATTATAAGTCACCCGTAGGCAGGCTTGCGGTGCTTGGCTGCGGAAAAGAGGTTTACTGTGCATCGCGCACCATTGCGGTTGCGAGAGGCTTCATTTCGGTTGATGCCGATAAAAACGGTGAGCACAGCTCACTTACGGAAATCTACCGCTTCAATATCAGCGGTTCATCAATTGCTTTTTCAGGCTCCTATATTGTTAAAGGCTCGCTTACAGGCGGAATTTCTGTTGATGAAAAAAGCGGATATCTCAGAGCGGCAACAGCCGAAAAAGATTCCAACAATCTTTATGTTCTCGATGAGAAAATGGAGTTTGTGAGCGGTCTTGCAGGAATCTTACCCGGCAAAAAGATAAAGAGCATCAAGTTTATCGGCGAAAACGCATATTTTGTTGCGGGCGGCGAGAGTGAAAAAACGGTTATTATAGATATTTCCGATTCTTCGAAGCCTGTTGTGGCGGGAAGCATTTCAACCGAAGGTTTTTCTCACGAGCTTTATATGCTCTCTGAGACGAAGCTTCTCGGAGCAGGCATTGATCCTGACGGCTCAACGGTTATATCGCTTTTTGATGTAAGCGATGCCGCAAATCCCAAAACTGTTGCGGTTTATAAGCTTGAGGGTGATTTCAGAATCCCCTGTGCGGATGATACACGTTGCGCAATGGTTGATGAGGATAAAATGATTTTCGGCTTACCCATCGTCAACGTAAATCCCGCTTCCGAAACCGAAATTTCGGCATATATTCTTTTTGATGTTTCTCAGGGTATTTCGCCTATGGGCACATACACCCACGAAACAGCTTACACAGGCGATGCGGCTGTCAGAGGAGTATGCATTGATGATGCGCTCTATACCGTATCGGGCGAAAGAGTTGTTGCATTCTCGATTGATAAATGCACCGTTATCTCTTCGCAGACAATAAGATAAAAAACTGTATTCTCAGGATGGATGGGAAATCAGTTTGAATAAAGCCCGCGTTCTTTGGGGAAAGAATGCGGGCAAGGGGAAAACAGATGGTAGTGCAGGCGGGGCGTATAGGCACAATACGCCCCTGCCGACATCTTGTTAAATTGCAATTAAAGATCGTCGGCATCCTGAACGGGGTAAAGGTCATCGTAAGCGGTGCCCGTGTAGCTTCCGAGCACATCTGAGGAAATTCCTTCCTCGGCGTCGTAATCGGGCTGACCCTTTTTCTGAAGAAAGTGCCACTGAGCTTTGTTCTCAGCCTTCTTTTCGTGAAAATCAAAGGACATAAAATGCTCCTCTCATATATATTAATATTATTTTCTGCATTGACTGCTTCAAAATACAGTATCATTCAACAATTATTAAGTTTTTCTTAATATTCATTTTGGTAAATATCGTCACTTGACAAACGGTGTTTATGTGTGTAAAATGTTCAGTGTATTTTGACAAAATGTCGAAAAAAATTCAACAAAGGATGGTATTCAGAAATGAAAAAGACAATTGCTTTAATGCTCGCAATGATGTTTGCTCTTTGCGCATTCGCAACAACAGCTTTTGCTGACGAAACAACAACTACAACAACCACAACAACTCAGGCAACAACAGTTCCTACAACTGCAAATGATGATCCCACAGACGGTTTCAACACAACAACAGCTGTAGCAACAACAGCAACAACAGCTGCTTCAACAACAACCACAACTGCTAAGGCTGATGATACAACAACAACCACCAAGGCAGGCGCAACAGCAACCACAACAGTTGCTGATGTAACAGTTACTCTTAAGCCCGGTGAAACAGCATACGAAGGCCAGGGCAGCGAAACCAAAACAACAACAAAGAAGCCCGCATCGGTTGACACAACAATCCCCTCAACAGGTAGCGGCATCGTTGTTCCCGCAATTGCTCTTGCAGTTCTTGCAGCAGGCACAGTTGCAGTAATCAAAACAAAGAAGGAAGACTAATTCCTTAAACAGCAAATCAAAGCCGAGGCAATGAGCTTCGGCTTTTTTGTTCATCATATGTTTACTTGATTTCCTCGCGGCTATGTGGTAAAATCACAGTATGAAAAATATATATTATAAACAAATCAAAAAAATTCAGGCGCTTGCTGTTTTTGCGGCGCTGATATTATGCCTCGCATCGTGCTCTGCGCCAAGGGCAAAAGAGTCTGTGCCGACCGAACCCACAACCTTGCACACGGTGAGAGTAACCTTTCCCGAAGGGTCAACCGTTTCACAGATAGCCTTGCTTCTTGAAGAAAAAGGTGTGTGTTCCGCAACGGAATTTATGGCGGCGGCAAACGATTCTCTGAGCATCGAGGGCGGGGGATTCGACATCGCCAACCCCGATGAAAGAGCATTCTTGCTTGAGGGCTATGTTTTTCCCGATACATATGAATTTTACCGCAATGAGAGCGCATCCTCGGCGCTCAAGAGATTTCTGAACAACACTCAGTCAAAGCTTGGCGAAACGGTTGTTGAGCGATGCAGTGAGCTTGGCTATTCGGTTGATGAAATTCTGATCATTGCTTCAATAATTCAGGAAGAGGCGGGGAATCCTGCCGAAATGGGCAAAGTTTCATCCGTTATTCATAACCGCCTCAACAGCAGCCGTTTTCCGAAGCTGCAATGCGATGTTGCAACCTTCTATCTCAGGGATTATGTCAAGCCTTATGTGGGCGAAGCGAGATACGAAGAGCTTGTTGATCTGTATAACACATATAATTGCGAAGGCTTGCCTGCGGGGCCGATAACAAACGCGGGTATGCATGCAATAAACGCTGCTCTTTATCCTGAAGATACGGATTATTATTATTTTGTCACAGACAGTGACGGCAACTATTATTATGCCGAAACCTGGAGCGGTCATCTTGCAAACTGCGACAGGGCAGGATTATAAAAAACATAACCGAAAGGATTTTTATCATGAAAAAGGTTTTATCAATAGTTTTGGTTCTTGCAACAGTGCTTGCTCTTTTCTCTTCGTGCAAATCAGATAAGCCTGTTCAGTGGGGCGATTACGAATATGTTGTTCTTGAAGACGGTACAGCGAAAATCACAAAATATCTCGGAACAACAGAAATTTCTGAAATGTCCATTCCCGCTCAGATGGATGAATATACCGTAACCGTTATCGGCAAAGAAGCTTTCAAGGATGTTCAGAGCATAAAAAAGGTTTATACTCCTGATACTCTTATCGTCATTGAAGAATATGCTTTTGCGGGCAGCTCAATAAAGAATGCCCTTATGCATAAGTCAAAGCTTCTCACAGATATCGGCCCGTATGCATTCGCAGAATGCAAGAATCTTATTCAGGTTGATATGCCCATAAGCCTTGTTAATCTCGGCGACTATGCGTTCTATTATTGCGACAAGCTCAGAACCGCTCAGTTCAGAGGCGACCCCGAAACAATCGGTCAGTTCACCTTTGATGCTTGCCCCAAGGTAACTGTTAAGTTCAAGAGTTCAGCAACAAAGCTTCAGAACTATGTTAATATGTATCAGATGGAGTTCAAGATTGTTGACCCTGTAAGAAAATAATAAAAAATCAAGTCACCTCATATCATCAAATGAGGTGACTTTTTATGTTTTATGAAATAAATGCGGCAATCAGTGCTTTTGTCTGGGGTGTGCCGATGCTTGCTGTTTTTCTCGGCACGGGGCTTTTTCTTTCTGCAAAATCGGGTTTTTATCAGTTTCGGGCGGCAGACTGGATAAATTCAACCGTAATAAATGCGTTCCGCAACAGGAACAACAAAGCCCGTGCAGAGGGCTCAATTTCTCAAATCGGCGCGCTGACATCAGCTCTTGCTGCTTGTCTCGGTACGGGCAATATTGTTGGTGTTGCGGCGGCTCTTTGCACGGGTGGCGCAGGTTCACTTTTCTGGATGTGCATTTCTGCGGTGCTTGGAATGATGACTTGTTGCTGCGAAAACATTCTCGGCGTGAAATACAGAACAAAGGATTCCGACGGAGTTTTCAAGGGCGGCCCGATGTATTATATTGAGCGGGGGCTCGGTATGAAAGGGCTTGCATCGGTTTATGCCGTTTTCCTTACGGGAGCATCGCTCGGAATGGGCAATATGACTCAGGCAAATTCGGTTGCGCAGGGGCTTTCTGCATTTGGGGTTCCGCGTGTTGTAACGGGCGCTGTGCTTGCCGTGCTTGTTGCGGTTTCTGTTTCGGGCGGGTTGAAACGGATTTCTGCCATATCTGAAAAACTGATACCTCTGCTTTCAGCGGCTTTTGTTGCAGCTTGTTTCATAATCATTGTAAAAAACCGTGAAAATATTCTTCCTTGCCTCAAATCTGTTGTCAGAGAAGCGTTTACCGTGAGGGCGGCATCGGGTTTCGGAATGGCGAAGGCGGCAAGATACGGCATTTCAAGAGGTGTTTTTTCAAATGAAGCGGGGCTTGGCAGCAGTGCAATAATCCATTCGGCGGCAGAGTGCGATAATCCCGCTGAACAGGGGAAATGGGGTATCCTTGAAGTTTTTATTGATACCGTTTTTATGTGCACGGTAACGGGTGCGGCAATTCTCACAAGCGGAGTGTGGTCGCCTGAAACAAAGCTTAACGGCGTTGAGCTTTGCACAGCGGTTTTCGAAAGCGTTTTCGGCAGAGCGAGCGGATATTTTCTTAACATCTGCATCTGTCTTTTTGCGTTTGCAACCCTGATTGCCTGGTCATATTACGGTAAAAGCGGCGTTCAGTATCTTTTTGGCGAAAAGAGCGGAATAATATATAATGTAATATATATAGCGGCGGCATTTGCGGGAAGCGTTATCCGATTTGATGCGGTATGGAGCATATCAGACACACTGAACGGGCTTATGGCTGTGCCGAATATATTTGCGTTGATTTTGCTTTCAAAAGAGGCTGTCACTCTGCTCAGAGAAGATTTTCATCGCTTGCACCGCCGCTGAAAACGCATCGCACGGCGGCTCATCGGTCATATTTGCAATATCGGGATATTTTTCGAGAGCATAGCTTGCAAGTGTGTTAACACCGCGGGCGGTTTCGAGTATCTTCAGCCCTTCAGAGAGCATTTCATAATGCGTGATTCCATCGCCAAGCTCGATGCACCGCGCAAGAAGCATAGCTTCCGAAGTGAAGCAATTGCCTGTGCGGGAGTTTATCCCGAGGGCGCAGAGCGTTTCATAATCGGTTTTTCCGCTTGCTTCAATACCTTGGTTTTTCTGAAAATTTTTAAGCGCGGTGCGTGTTTTCAGGCTGAAAAGTCCGTCGGTTTCACCGTCAAAAAAATCTTTTTCGGCAAGCTGATTCTGCACGGCTGCAACTCTTTCTCCGCTTGAGCCGAGATGCAGCGCATTTGCGCCGATAAATGATGAAATGAGAATCAGCATAGCAAGGTCAACAGCAAGAAGCAAAACAATATTCCATAATTTTTTGTTCATAATATCCCTCCGTTTTTATTTTTTATTGCAAATCAGGCATTATGAAAGCTGAAATTATGGGGTTTATTCCTTATTTTCCTTACAAGAAAAACACTATATATTGAAAAAACGGGTGGTTTCGTCACTATTCACTAAAAATAATTGACATTTCAGCAATTTTGTTGTTGACAAAATTCAAATAATAGCTTATCATATTCTGTAAGAGGATTTTGCGAGGTATCCCTATGTGCGAAAACAGCAATAAAACTTTGAGCGATGAGGAGCTTGCCGTGCGTGCCGCCAACGGCGATGATGCATCAATGGCGTTGCTTATTGCAATCGTAACTCCAATTGCCAAGGCAAAGGCATCGGGCTTCGCAAATGCAAGAATTTCGGGAGAAGACCTTGCTCAGGAAGGTATGCTCGGTTTTCTTGATGCAGTCAAAACCTTTGATATTTCAAAGGGCGTTCCTTTCAAGGCGTATGCCGAGGCTTGCATCAACAACAGAATCGTTTCGGCGGTTCGTGTGAATTTCAACAACAAAAATGTTGCGCTGTCAAACGCCGTGCCTTATGAAGCGGCAGAGGATAAATGCGATTGCTCGGCAGACCCCGCCGAAATTGTTGCTGAAAAAGACGAAACGGAATATCTTGCAGGCTTGCTTGACGAAGGCCTTTCGGCATTTGAAAAGCAGGTTGTTGACCTCAGGCTTCAGGATAAAAGCTATTCTCAGATTGCATCTGAGCTTGAATGCAGCGAAAAAGCGGTGGATAATGCTATGCAGAGAATACGCAAAAAAATGAGGCTCAAACTCAGTTGATAACACTCTGATGAGTGTTTAATATGCCCCCGTAGCTTAAAGCAGAGCGTTGTTAATCAAAGGTGGCGGTGCGATTCCGCCCAAGGGCGAAACAAATATTTTTTTCAAGCGAGGTTAAAAACAATGTACGAAGACAAGACTCTCATCTGTAAGGAATGCGGCAATGAATTCACTTTCACTGCAGGCGAACAGGAATTCTATGCTGAAAAAGGCTTTGTAAACGAGCCCCAGCGCTGCAAGACATGCCGTGACGCACGCAAGAATGCTGCCCGTGGCGAGCGTGAGTGGTTTGAAGCAACATGTGATTCCTGCGGTGGAGTTGCAAAGGTTCCCTTTAAGCCCCGTGAGGACAGACCTGTTTACTGCAGCGAGTGCTTCGCAAAGAAGCAGGAGCAGGCATAAGCTCTGACTTTAATTATGCTTAAAGAAAACCCCCTTGGGATTATCCCGAGGGGGTTTAATCGTTATTATACCGTTTTGCCATAGATAAGCTTTGAGCCGAATTTCATTTTGATTTTCGGCGTTTTTGTTTTTTCGGCTTTTTCTTTGTTGCCTTCTGAAATCAAAGCGCCTTTAAAGGCTTTTTTGAGAATTGTTGCCATCTCTTTGTTGAGCGTGAAATTTTTGGTGGCAAGTGGCTTTGACCATTTTTCGCCGATTTCATCGTGAGTGTCAACGGCAAGGTTTGCTTCGGGTACGCTTCCCCCGTAGAGGTATGCCGCCTTAAAGCCTTCGCCCTTATAGTCGCCGATGAGCCACGAGATGTTGTTATCGTTGAGCGCTTCAAGAGAGGAATCAAGGTTTTCTTCTGCTCTGAGCTTACACACAACAAACGGAATGCCGCCGTTTGTCAATGCCTTCACGCTGTTGAGAAGCGCATCTGTTTCATATGTGGTGTGAAAGTGGGAATACAGGCCGAATGCAACATTCTCACCCTTGAATTTTTCACAGTCGGGCAGGGTTTCGGGTGCGCCCGCAGCCTGAAGAATAACGATATGCTTTTCGTCAACCGTGCGGATTGCCTTGAGAAGCCTTCTGTAGAATTTATGAAGGGTATCAAGATTTTTCTCCCATTCCGCAATTCCGTTGAGGGGTCTGTTGAGAATGTCGTAAGCGGCAATTGCGGGCTCGTCTTTGTAGTGAGCCGCAATCTGAGCCCAGAGCCTTACCGTTGCGTTTCTTGCCTCAAAACCGTCTTTTGATGAGCTGAAAAGCACGCTCTCGTCACCTTTTCCGCAAGCGGAATCCGTATTTTGGAAGCCTGGTGCGGAATGCAGGTCAAGAATAACATAAAGACCTGATTTTCTGCATTTTTCGATTATCTTATCAAGGTTTGTAAAGTCGATATCGCCCTTGCAGTTTTCTTTTGAGAGAAGATATTTATATCTCAGAGGGATTCTTACGCAGTTTGCGCCGAGCTTTGCAACCTTTTTGATATCGGAAGGAGTGATGAAGTTTTCATAGTATTTGTTGACAAGCAATCTTGCGCCGTAAACACCGAAACGGCTCTCGAGAGCGGCAAAAACATCGTAATCAGCTGAGTTTTTATCAAGGTCGTCTTTAGCGAAGCCGAATAAATCATCGTTGAGATTTATTCCGCGAAGATTTATTTTCGCGCCGCATTCAGAAACGAAGCTGCCGTTTTCGACGCGCAGAAGGTCTCTGTCTGTTATCGGCTGCCTTGCTGTTGCCTTCACATAGCCGTAAACTGCAGGCACGGTTGCGGCAGCGGCGCCGGCGGTGAGACCTGCGACCATAATTTTTTCGTTATCAGTCATGAAAACTCCTCCTCTTCGTTTTGCGAAGAATAAATATGATGAGATAAATACACAGCAATGCGCACAGTGCACCTGAGCAGTCAACAAACCAATCAAACAGGCGGCACGCACGTCCTTCAACAAAAAGCTGGTGAATTTCATCGCTTGCCGCATAAACGGCAGTTAAGAGAAATGAAAACACGGGTTTGAATCTGCCGTAACTGCTGAAAAGCGCGTTGACAATCAGTGTGCAAAGCCCTGCGAATTCAAGAAAATGAGCAAGCTTTCTCACAACAAAACTGCCGAACGGAATTCCGAGCTGAAAAGCGAAATCATCACTGAGCGACTGCGAGTTATCTGCGGTCTGATGGGAAAGGCAGAATATAACAGCCATGCAGGCGATAACCGTTGCCCACGAAGCGAAAATAATAAGTTTCTTTTTCATCAGTCAAACCTCTTGACGCCTATGAAGGAAACGCTGCTTTCGGAGTTGATGATGGTTATTCCTTCGATTTCTTTGTTCATAACAAAGCGGCTTGAGCGGCAATAAAGGGGATAGCATACTCCGCTCTGAAGAATATGGTTTTCAGCGGTGTAGCATCCGCTGAGAAGCTCTTTTTCATCTTCAACAGTAAGAAGACGGTCGATTATCATTGAATATTCGCTTGAATAAAAGCGGAAAACGCCGCCGTTTCTGAAGGATGCAAGAAAATCCACTGCGCTGTCATAGGATGATTCAATACCTGAAAGAGCAATCTGAAAATTGCCTGAATTAACGGCTGAACGGATTTCTTCGGGTGATTTTGTTTCAATTGTAACAGCGAGATTTATTCCCATTATCTGCTGCCATATCTGAAGCTGACGGCGCACGGAATCCGCAGTCCATTCGGGGCATAGAACATTCAGTGTTATTTTTGAAGTCGAAAGCTCCGAGAGCGCGGTTTTCCAATAACCCGCAGCGGCAGTGTTATCGGTTGCGATATGCGGGGTCTGAGTGCCTACGGCATCTCTGTAGCTTGAAGCGCCGAAGGTGCAGCTCTGAGGCACAAATCCGCTCATCGGCTTTGTGCTGTCTGTTGTTTCGATGAAAAGATTGCGGTCAATCGAGCTGCAAAGAGCAAGCCTGAGATTGGTGTTTTTCAGATAAGAATCCGAGCAGTTGAAGATGAAGCCGAAAACCGAGTTGGGGTTTTCTTTCACAAGCTCGGTGCTTTCGGGAGTTTCACAGTCGGGCGGAAGAAGGGCCGCAGAAACCGAAGCGGATGAAAGCCTGCTTCCGATTGTTTGAAGGTCAAAGTCGAAATCAAACACAACCGAACTGGGCAAAACCGCCTGCTCGCCCGAATAATATTTGTTTTTTCTGATTGAAAGAGAGTTTTCCTTATCCCATGCACCAACATAAAACGGTCCGTTGCAAAGAATGTGTTTATGGGTGAGACCGTATCTGCCGTTCATTGTGTTGAAGAAATCTTCATTGCACGGCATAAAAACGCTTTCGGTGAGCCTCTCGAGCATATCGGGGCACGGCTCACGAAGCTTTATGATGAGGGTATAATCATCGGGTGCAAAAACGCCGAGAGAAGAAATATCGGCTTTTCCCGAATGGATTTCAACGGCGTTTTCAATAACAAAAAGCCTGTGAGCGCTCGGAGAGTTTGTTGCGGGAGAAACCGCTCTTTGCATTGCAAAAACAAAATCGTTTGCGGTCACTTTTTCGGTTGAAAACTTTTTATAGAATTCTTCTCCGAATTCACTTTTGAGAGAGTTGGGGCAATACCATTCGGTTCCGTTTTTCAGCTTGAAGGTATAGGTTAATCCGTCTGCCGAAATGCTGTGGCTTTCGGCAATTCCCGGGATGATTTCGCCGTTGGAATCAAGGCGCACTAGCCCTTCAAATGTGTTTCCGATAACAAGATGAGCGTTTGAATCCGTTGCAAACTGAGGGTCAAGCGTAACGGGTGATGCGCTCAGGCTGTATGATATGGCTTTGTTTTCGCCGCCCGAGCAGGAGGTTAACGAAAAAACAAGCACGGCGGCAATGATTAAAGAGAGAAAACGCTTCATTTGTTTTCCTCCATCCATTTTGCAAGCTGGTCTGCAAGCGGATTGCTTGCGGTTTTTTGTTTTGACTGCTGCTGCATATATTTTGCAACATCTCTTTTGCCTGCGCCTGCGCTTTCTTTTCTCTTTTCAAAGTCAGAAAGCTTTTCTCTGTATCCGCAAACGCAGAAGAACGCCTTTTTATCGCCCTCGCCTCGCATTTCAAGCTTTTTATGGCATTCAGGGCAACGGGCATTCGTTATTACCGAAATGCTTTTGCGATAGCCGCACTCTCTGTCCTGACAGATGAGCATTTTGCCCTTTTTGCCGTTGACTTCAAGAAGATATTTGCCGCATTCGGGGCAGACCTCACGGGTCATATTATCGTGCTTATACTCGGAATCGCTTGATTTGACGGAGCTTACGAGCGATGTTGCGTATGCACGCATTTCTTCGATGAATTTTTTGCTGTCTGCACCGCCTTTGGCGATAAGCGAAAGTCTCTGCTCCCACCTTGCGGTAAGCTCGGCAGATTTAAGGTCGGGCGGCACGATGCTTATAAGTTGTTTGCCTTTTGAGGTTGGGAATATTTCTTTCCCTCTGCGCTCAACACAGAACGAATCGAAAAGTTTTTCGATAATATCCGCTCTTGTTGCGGGGGTGCCGAGTCCGCCTGCGGTTTTGAGGGCGTCTTTGAGTGAGCCGTCATCAACCTGACCTGTCGGATTCTCCATAGCGGTGAGCAGAGTGGCTTCGGTGTATCTTGCGGGCGGAGATGTTTTGCCCGCGCAGATGCGAACGGATTTCACCGCCGCGGGTGAGCCCTGAACGAGCGGAGGAAGGGTCTGGGATGCGATATCATCGCTATCGTCATCGTCTTCCGAAAGCGATGAATCATAAAGAGCCTTCCATCCTGCGGATTTCACTGCCTGACCTTTGGTGTAGAATTTATGCTTGCCTACGGTCACGGTAACCTGCATTTCGTCATATTCAAAAGGTGCGCTGAGCACGGCAAGAAAACGGCGCACAACGAGATCGTAGATATGCCTTTCTTCCCTTGTGAGCTTGTTGAGATCAACATATTGCTCGGTGGGGATGATGGCGTGGTGGTCTGTGACCTTTGCGTCGTTAACGATATATTTCGTCTGGATGGGCTTTGAACGCAGAATGGCGCTTGCCGCATCCTTATACGGGCCGATTGCAATTGCCTTGAGCCTTTCGCTGAGGGTTGCGGCAACATCCTTTGTGATGTAGCGTGAATCGGTTCTCGGATATGTGAGAAGCTTATGGTTTTCATAAAGGCTCTGCATAAGCGATAAAGTCTGCTTTGCGGAATAGCCGTATTTTTTGTTGGCGTCACGCTGAAGCTCTGTGAGGTCGTATGCGGCGGGAGGAGCTTTGAAACGATAAACTTTTTTTACCTCTGAAATTATGCCTCGCTGACCTTTCACACTTTCGGCAACTTCCTTTGCCGCCGCCTCATCAAAGAATCTCGCCTGATTTCGGCTGTCTTTATATAATGCGGAGAAGCCGTCAAAATCGGCTTTTACGGTGAAATAATCCTTGGGTCTGAATTTGAGAATTTCTTCTTCGCGCTTAACTATCATTGCAAGGGTAGGGGTCTGCACTCTGCCTGCAGAAAGCTGAGCGTTATGTTTGCAGGTGAGCGCACGGCTCACATTGAGACCTATCAGCCAATCAGCTTCTGCTCTGCACTGCGCGCTGCGGTAAAGATTATCATACTGCGATGCGGGTTTGAGAGCGGCAAAGCCTTCTTTGATTGCCTTATCTGTCTGAGAAGAAATCCAGAGGCGGAGCATCGGCTTTTTGCAGTTTGCTTTCTGAATTATCCAACGGGCAACAAGCTCGCCTTCACGCCCCGCATCGGTTGCAATAACAACCTTATCAACTTCGTTGCTGCCGAGCAGGGAGCTTACGGCTTTGAATTGCTTTGAGGTCTGACCGATAACAACAAGCTTCATATATTTCGGAAGCATCGGAAGGTCATCCATACGCCAGGTTTTGTATTTGTTGTCATAAGCCTCGGGGTCGGCAAGGGTAACAAGATGGCCGAGCGCCCAGGTTACGATATATTTATCGCCGATAATGCAGCCGTTGCCGTTCTTTTTGCAGCCGAGAACACGGGCAATATCCCTTGCAACAGACGGCTTTTCGGTTAAAACGAGAGTTTTTGCCATAAGACATCTCCGTTCATTTTATAATATTCTATAATATAATATAACAAAAGTATAATAATTATAATTTCTTTTAAGGAAAAATAATAAATTTAATAAAAAAATTAAGGAGCGGTTTCCCGCCCCTTAACTATGACTGTCAGATATTCTTTTTAGCTTTTCTTTTTTGATTATTTTTTTGAGAATAAGAATTGCGATTGCGGCAACAACGGCAACGGGAATGAGAATCGGCAGACCGCCGATGATTTCAACAACGGCATCCTTGAACCAATCAATAAGGTTATCAAGGTTATCGGCGAATCTGTTTTTAATGCGTGACCATACGGTGGGCTCCGCTTCGCTTACTCTTTCAACCTCGTTTATGCGAAGGGTTACGGTGCTGTAGCTTACACGGTTTTCGAGCACCTTGAGCTGAGAGGTATATGATTCAATCTGATAGTTGACTTCTGAAAGCCTTTCCTGAATTGCGAGCACGTTTTCGAGCGATTCTGCCTTTTCGAGAAGATTTGTGAGAGTCTGTTTTTCTGTTTTGTAGGCCTCGATCCTGCTTTCAAGGTCAACATATTCAAGCGTAACATTCTGTTGATTTTCGGTTTTGCTTGTGATAACTCCGTTTTCGCCTGCCGAAACAAGAAATGCATCAAGCTTGTCCGAGGGGATTCTGACGGTATAGGTTGCGTAGCGGTTTGAGCTGTAGCTGTTGCCGAAATCTGCCGTTGAAGTTTCAACATAGCCGCCGAGCGAAACAATGCCTGCAGTCAGGGATGAAATATAAGTATCGTATTCTTTGGTTTCAACCTGCAAATCAACGGTTTTGATAATTTTTTCGTTTTGAGTATCTGCTTTGGCGTTTGAGGAATCCGAGGCCGATTCCGTGACGATGCCCTGACCTGTCGAGGAATCGGCGGAGTAGCTGTAGTCACCGTCATAATAACCGATTTCCTGATCTGTGGCGGTATCGTTCATAACCGCTTTGCTGCAAGCCGTAAAGGAGAGCGCAAGCATAATGCAGAGCGAGAGAACAAGGATTTTTTTCATACTATCACCTTTCTTTATGATTGTTGTATCCGATTTGCGCAAATGTTAAATTTCTTCAAAAGTATTGACTTTTTCCGAAAAATATGCCACAAATATAATATGATAATAATTCAAGGAGGAGATTCCCGTGAAAAAGATAATTGCTTTGCTGCTTGTTGCAGTTTCAATTTTTTCTCTTGCCGCCTGCAAGAAAGAGCCTAACACAGATCCCGTAGAAAACGCAAACGAATTCGCCTCAAATCAGGCTGCGCTTGAAGCTGAATATTCAAAGCAGGCTGCTGAAAAAGCTGAAAAAGAATCCGAAATTCAGCAGGAAATCGATGAATATGTTGAGAAGGTAGGCAAAACCAAGAAAAAGACACAGCTTGTTGTTGAAGTTGAAAGACCTTCAGGAAGAGAATTCCATAAGTATGAATTCAGCCGAAAGGGTGAATATAAAACTCAGATAAAATATATGTTCCTTCCCGACCTTGAAAACTATTTTGCCGTTCTTGAAGCAGAGCAGAACAAGAAGGAAGTTAAGGTTATCGATAAGGATAAGGATATGAGAATGGTTGCTGTCAGAAACGACAGATTCAACGGAGTGTCCTTTGACGAAATGTATGAGCTTTATAAAAGCGAAGATGTCAAGAACTTAGGCTATACCGTTATCGAATAATTCCGTGCCGCCCTCGCTGAGGGCGGTTTTTATTTCAGCGAATAATATTCATCGATTGCTTCACGGTCAAAGGAATAAATGATTTCTTCGTTGAAAGGGCTTACGGCATCGCTGACGGGAGACTGAATTCTTTTGCTGTATTCATCGTTTGCGGCAGCGAAAACAGCGGGGGATATTTCGAAATGTTCAATAAACTGAAGCATTGCCATTCCGTTTTCGGCTGTGACGGATTTTTTCCATTCTTCATAGTCGCTTTGGCTTACAAGCGATGAAAACTCAAACGGAATCACAGCGTATATTTCGTCGTAGCCTTCCGCTTCAAAAAGAGGCGTATCAATAACACCCGTTCCGCTTTCGGAAATGTTGGCAGCAAAATCCTTGTTGTCTGCTGTGTAATACAGATCAAACTCTTCTTCGGCGGATTCCTGAGCTGCGTTATCTGAGCTGAGCGGCGTTGAAGCTTTGAAAAGAAATCCGGGAGAGAATAAAACAACGGTAATCACCGCCGCTGTAGCTATGCCGATAAGAGGTCTATAATTGAATTTTCGTTTTTTGCCGTCGCAGGAGCTTATTATCTCTTCCATATCGCTTTCGCTTAAGGCGATTTCTTCAACTGCGGGTTTTATTTTTTCGAAATCCATTATAACACCTCCTTTTCATAAAGTTCACGCAGCATATCTCTGCCTCTTTGCAGCCTTTTCCGCACTGCGGAAGACGATATGCCGAGCATCGATGAAATTTCGTCAGTTTTGTAGCCTTCAACATAGTGAAGATGTATTATTATTCTGTATTTTTCTTCAAGCGAAACAAGCAGACCGAGGATTTGCGCATCATCCTCGCTCGCAGCAAGGTTTCTTATTTCGTCTGTGCTGACGGGGCTTGAGTGCCTGCGAAATCGGAGCATATCTTTGCAAATGTTGGTTGCAACCCGTATCAGCCAGGCTTTTTCGTGCTCAGCATCTGAAAAATCCGGAGCTTTTGTTATGTACCTCAGGAAGCATTCCTGAACGGCATCCTTTGCATCTTCACGGTTCTGAAGAATAACCGTGCAAAGGCGGTAAAGGCTGTTGCCGTGTTCTTCAACGGCGCGCCGTGCATCCCGAGAGAGTTTTTGTGTTTGTTTTTTCAAGCATCCACCTCCTGTGAGGTTTTTTCACTCAATACACGAATGAGTGACGCAGATTGTGACATTAATTTTGAAAAATTTTTAAAAAAGACAAAAGGCACCCGCAAAGGTGCCTTTGAATTATTTTTTGTAGACCTTGATTATCTCGCCGATATACATTTTGTGATAATCCTTGTTTGCATAGTTGTTTTCGATTGATGAATCGATAAAACCTGCGGGGTCGATAAACTGCGAAGCCATTTTGCGGCAAACAACAGTGTATTCTGCTTCTTCAAATGTTACGCCGCCGTCAGTGAAAACAGGCGTAAGGCCGCACTCGGCCGCTTTGTTGAATTCTCTGCCGCTTTTTGAGCCGCAGAAGCGAAGAGCGTCCTTGAATTCGTTGCCGTAAAAAGAAAGGGTGAATATATCTTCTTTTTCGATAAATTCATAGGTGTATCTCTGAGGGCGGATAAAAATGAAAACGGCATCCTTACCCCAGATTTCGCCCGCAGCGCCCCAGCTTACGGTCATTGTGTTGAATTTTTCTCTGTTGCCTGCGGTGACAAGACCCCAGCTGTCTGCAATAAGCTCAACGGGGCTTTTGCCCAATTCTCTGATGTTTATTTCTTTCATAAAGCACCTCCGAGGTATAATATATTACAAATCCGAGCTTATTATATCACAAAATAAAAACAATTTCAATCAAACATAATCCGAATAAAAAACCTCTTACGGAATTTTTCGTAAGAGGTTTTTGAGCTTTATTTTTGGATGACCATACATTTGTTGGGGGAGTCTTCGGTTCGGATGTTGTGCCATGTTGTGTAGCCGTAATTTCCGCTGACCGAAGTTCCGTCGGTGAATGTGACGGTGACATCCGTTACTGTTCCGTAGTGAATTTTACGGCCGTAACCGATGATATAACGTGAATAGAATGCCTTGCCGGGTTTGATTGGGCCTATGATAGCGCCCGTGAATGAGCTCTGACCCGTGATTTCATCGTATGCGGGTTCGCCGGATTTGGTGTAGTAATTGATTGTATAAGTTATGCTTTCGATTTCTTTGTCAGAAAGGTTTCTGGCACCCCATGAAAAATAAACGCCGTCTGCAGTGTCGAAAATCAAACGGAAGTTTCCTTTAAGATAACATTGCTGAGTGAAGTAACCGTGAACAAAGGTGTTGAGTTCAGCCAGACTGTCGATGGGAGCGCTCAGAACAGAATCGAGGGTAAGCAGGTTTTTGCCGCAACGGATACAGGCGTTGTCGGCACCCGCAGTGCAACCGAGAGGCTCGCCGTCTGTCTGATTGCAGACAGAGCATATTGCCGGGCTTGTGCAGGTTGCTTTGCTGTATGAGTGGTCGCTTACGGAGCCTTCTGTTGCTCCGCAGGTGCGGCAGGTTTTGGGAGTTAAACAGTCAGCCTTGTTCCATTTGTGAACATGGGCTGTGGTGCCCTGTGTTGTGCTTTCTTTTGTGGTGGGCTGTGTTGTTTCTTCGGGCTGTGCGGTTGTTGAAACTTCTGCTGTTGTTTCAGCGACTGTGGCTGTTTCTTCAGCAAGTGTTGAACTTGCGGAGCCTGTCGTTGTGTCAGTTTCTGTTGTTGCATTGTTACTGCAGGCACAAAGTGACAGACAGAGTGCAAAAATTAAAACTGCTGACAAAATTTTCTTCATAATATCACCGTTTACATAAAATATTTTACTGTCTAATTATATTGATAATGCAAAAAATGTCAATATGCTATAGGATAAACGATGTTTTGGTAAACAAACTGTAAATTATTATGTTTATGTTGAAATTTTAATATAAAAATGATACAATAATTTCCTATATATAATAAGGAGGAAAAGCGTTTGGATAAAGAAATTTTAAACGGCATTCCCGAAGAAGAAAACGAAGAAACCGTTCAGGAAAACACACAAGACGCTCCCGAAACGGAAGAAGAAACAACCGAAAACGGTGTTGATACGGAAACAGAGGATACAACTGAAAAGGAAGATGTTGTTATATGTTCTTACTGCGGTGAAAACATAGCGTCAGAGGGCAGCGAATATTGCTCTGTTTGCGAGAAGGCGCTTCTCAAAAAGCGAATCCCGTTCACAGGCTGGTTTATGGGCGTTGCAGCTCTGCTTTTCAGCGTTGCTGCATTTGTTCTTGCGGTTGCTCTGCTTGTTCCTTCGGGTTATGTGTGGCTCGGTGACCGATATTCAAAAAGCGGGAATATGCATATGGCATATGAGGCTTATATGGATGCGGCTCAGGAAGCTGAGAATTTCAACGCAAACATCAACACTCTTCTCGGAACTGATTACCGTATTCTGAGCACGGGTCAGGGAGTTTATGAAAAAATGATATCGACTGTTGAAAAATATTACAGTCCTATTGATGCATATTATTTTATTCAGAATTTTTTCGGCACTGATACAGATAACCTGTCTTTTGCAAAAAAATATGAGACTATGTATAACGATAACTATACCGCATTCACGGCTATGTCATCGATTTTCAGCGGTGTTCTTGAAAAGGGTACAATGAAACCCGACGAAGCTTTCAAGAAGATCGAAGCTCTCAGGGGCACTGAAGGCATCAAGGATATTTTTGTTGATTATTATAAGTTTGCTCTGGCTTATGAGCTTGGTGAACCCGTTGAAACTCAGCTTGAAATCCTCAGAGCCCTTGAAAAATCAGCAGAAAAATCAGGCGAAGACTATGGTTGGATTTATTATCAGCCGCTCGCTCAGGCGCTCTATGATTCGGGCGAATATGAGCAGGCAATAGCTTATCTTGATAAAATCATTGCGAAAAACGCATCGGACTATGCTTCGAATGATCTCAAAATGAGAGCGCAGCTCAGCCTCGGCGATGAAGAAGGTGCGGGCAAAACCGTTGAAAAATTCAAATCTGTTTATACAAACAGCGAGGTTCAGTATTATTCTGATCTTATTCAGGTTGAATATCTCAGGGCTACAGGCAAATACGATGAAGCGAAGGCGTTTTGCGTTGAAGCGATTAACCGCGAAGAAATTCCGCAGACAAACGCAGTTGTAAATCTTGTTTTCTTCCTTGAAAACAAGCTCCTCACTGCTTCTGAGTTCAACCGTCAGAGCGCATTGGTTGATATGATAAACGGCGATTACGAAGCGGCATTCACTTCGATGATGGAAGCTTATCAGATGGAATCATATTATGCATATTATATGCAGGGGGCATCGTCGCTCAACGAGCCGACATTCTATAATGCTCTTTATCTGAGCGCAAAGCTCATGGAAAAAAATGTTGAAATGACAGAAGAAACAAAGGCTGATGTTGAATATGTTCTTTCAATGTTTGAAGCCGGCACAATGTCTGATGGCGTTGAAGCAATAATCAGCGGTGAAACAACCGTTGAAGAAGTTCTTATGAAAGGAGAGTTTGATTTAGCATGACGGTACTTTATATAGCATCAAAAATACTCACCTTTCCCGGAGCGTATGTCAAGGCTTTTTGGGAGCATCTGACCTGCAAGCTTCTCGGGCTCCCCGTTGAAAGCGAAGGATATATCAGATTCGATGAGGCTTGCGGTCATGTTGAGCACGCTTTCATAAGAAAAGGTTGGCCCGCATATCTTGTTGCAACGGGTCCCGGATTTATGAATTTCAATATCGGTTTGTGGTTTTTCTTTGCGGGATTTCTTAATCTTCGTTTTATGGAAATAAGACCGTCAGATTCAATGGTGTCTTTTGTTGTCAGCGTTATTGTTGCTTATATCGGAATTTCAATGCTTTGCAATGTTTTTCCGTTGGTTGACGACGCAATGAATCTTTATGATTTGCTTTACAGGCAGAAAAAAGGCAACATTATGGGCAGAATTTTCGGTTTCATCCCCGCTGTTATTGCTTATGCGGGTTCGTTTCTTGAAAAATACTGCATAACCGTTATTCTTTGGGCGGTTGCTATGGTTCTTGCGTTTGTTTTATAATTAATAAGAATAAAACCGTTCCGATGGGCAAAACTCATCGGGACGGTTAATTTTTTGGAGGTTTATTATGTGCACGGCAATTTCATATGATTATTATTTCGGGCGTAACCTTGATATTGAACACAGCTATAACGAAAAAGTTTGTATAACTCCGCGCAGATATCCGTTTGTTTTCAGAAACGGAAAAATACTTCGTGAGCACTATGCAATCATCGGAACGGCGGCGGTTATTGACGGCTACCCGCTTTATTATGATGCAACAAACGAAAAAGGGCTGAGCCTTGCGGGGCTTAATTTCCCCGAAAATGCGGTTTATTACGATGAAAACGCAGAAAAAGAAAACATTGCTCCGTTTGAACTTATACCGTATGTTCTCGGCTGCTGTTCGTGCGTTGACGAAGCGCTTGAAAAGCTTGAAAACGTTAATCTTCACAATATCAGTTTCAGCGCCGAGCTCCCGCTGACACCGCTTCATTGGATTTTGGCGGATGAGCGCCGTGCGGTTACGCTTGAACCGCTGAAAGACGGGCTGAAAATTCATGAGAATCCTGTTGGAGTGCTGACCAACAACCCGCCGTTCGATTATCATATGAACAATCTTTCAAATTATATCAACCTGACAGTTGAACAGCCTGAAAACAGGTTTTCGGATAAACTTGAACTGAAGCCTGTCAGCTTTGGTATGGGTGCGATAGGTCTGCCGGGCGATTTATCCTCGCCGTCAAGATTTATCAGGGCAACTTTTGCCAAATTGAATTTTGCTTGCGGCGAAACAGAGGAGGAGAGGGTCAACGGCTTTTTTCATAATCTCTGTTTTGTTGCTCAGCTGAAGGGTCTTAACCGACTGCAGAGCGGCGAATATGAATTTACTCTTTATTCATCGTGCTGTAATACCCGCAAAGGAATCTATTATTACACAACCTATGAAAATGGCGGCATAACAGCGGTTGATATGCATAAAACCGACCTTGATTCTGACGGCGTTGTGTCATATCCGCTGATAAGAGAAACAAGGTTTTTGTTCCAAAACTGATATTTTGCTTGAATTTGTTTCTTTGTTGTGATAAAGTAAAAACAACTTTTGTGCAAGGAGAAATAAAAAAATGGCGATAATAAAATATGCTGTAAGATATGTTTTAAGATTTATCCCTTTGCTCGTTTCAACCGTTGTTGTTTTCTGTTCACTGCCTTCGGCGGGCGCAGAAAGGCTTGCGGTTGAAATTGAAGAGCAGAAAACACGCATCGCTGCGCTTGAACAGGCTTATGAAGAAGGGGAAATTCAGCCTGTTGACCAAAGTGCATTTTTCAACGGTGATTTGCAGGCAGAGCTTGAAAACGGACTGAAATTCAATGAGCTTCGCTATACGGCAACCCATAACAGCTATCAGACGGAATCTCTTGATGAACTTAAGAAGGTTTATCAGAATCTTTCCGATCTCACCTTCGGGCTTGTTTCGGGCAAAACGGCGGATTTTGTCAGCCCGACTCTGACAGAGCAGCTTGAAAGAGGAATATACAGCCTTGAAATCGATGTTGAAGTTTTCGATGAAGACGGCGCTGTTTCGTTCACATGTATGCACGCTCCTCAGATTCAGATGACAACCTCGTGCTATGATTTTGAGCTTGCGCTTAAGGAGATAGCAATGTGGTCGGATAACAACCCGGGTCATCTGCCCGTAACAATTATTATTGAGCCCAAAGAAACTTTTATTCCGATGAAGAATATGAAGTCGCTCAGCATGGAATATGCCGATGATTTTGACGCTCTTCTCAGAAAAGGGCTTGGCGACAAACTTTTCACTCCCGCCGATATGCTTGGAGATTATGAAAGCTTCGGCGCAATGAGGGCGGATGACGGCTGGTGCGAAGTTAAAGATATGCTCGGCAAGGTGCTCATTCTTCTTCACGATTGCAAAACAACCGAAAAATACATTGCATCTGACCCCACCATGAAATCTCAGGCAATGTTCCCCATGCTCAGAGCAAAGGATGCGGAAAGAGACTGCGCCTCATTTCTTCTTATCAATGAACCCGAAAAGTGCGACAGAGAATATTATATCAATGAGAAGAAGTTTGTTGTTCGCACAAGAGCAGACGAATTCACTTCGGTAAAAGAAGAAAGGCGCAAAAACGCATTTGACTGCGGCGCACAGATAATTTCAACCGATTATCCCGTAAAAGACGGCATAACAGCAGATGATTATGTGGTAAGTTTCGATAATTTTAAAACAATTTCAAAATAAAAAAATACCCGCCGATAAAAAATCGGCGGGTATTTTTATGAAATTGAGACTTGGCCCGTGATAACCGAAACAAGTGAAAAAATCGCAAAAACTGCCCATATACAGCAGATGATAACGCTTGCAATTGTGAGTTTGCTTCTCTCTTTTGCTATTGAAATAATCGATATAACAACGGCAGCAATTGCGGCGGGCAGCGAAATGATAAAGGGGGTGATCCAACCGATTGCGACAAGGACCAATGCGATTATAGGCAAAGTTTTTTGCTTCTTTAAAGGCGGAGCGGTATCATATGCGGTATACATAGGAAACTGCTCACCGTTTGTTTCGTCTGCCTGCATTTCCGAAACAGAAATTCTCATATGGGGCATCAGCGATGCATCGGGTGTTCTTGCGGATACCTGATAGGCTGCCGCTGCAGTTCCTGAAGGTGTAATTGCAACATAGTATTCCGAACCGATTGAGGCGTTCATATATGTATCTGTGCTTACCTTGCATATGAGCGGAAGATTTGTTTCGGGGTGAACAAAGTGAAGCAGAAATATGTGGTGAATATTAACAAAATCCATTACACGGTCTTCTGTTGTTTCTTCCGTGTCAACAAGAGGAAGCTTGAGGATTACGAAATCCTCGCCTTCTTTTTTGAAGATCTTTTTTCCGTCTTCAAGAATGTTTTCTTTGGTAAGCGGACCTTCATAGGCTGTATTTGATGAGGAGGAAAAAAGTTTTTCACATTTTGAGAATTTGCTCAGGGTCTTGAAGCCTTCGAAAATGCACATCAGAACGCAAATCCATATATAATACTGAGAGTCGCTGTCGGGGAAGGTTGCTTTTGAAAACAAAGCCAAAAGCACCGAAGCAATTGCACCTGCAAACCAGCCGAGAATTTTGCCCGCCGTTATTTTTTTATCGAGTTTCAGTGCAAGCTTGTTGATTTCATTAGGGTCGGTTATGTGGGGATGTTTTTCTTTGATTTTGGCGTATCTTTTTTCGACGCGTTGGTTGTCTGTCATTTGAAATCTCCTATCTGTTGTTGAGTTTGCTCTGGATAAGTGCGGCGGCTTCGCGGGCTTTGTGCAAAGTGAACACGGCTGTTCTGTCACCTTTTGAATAAATGAAGAGCTGGTCTTTCTTTACAACAACCTTGGTTATGCTGTTGTAAGAAACACAGTAATCCCTGTTTTTGAATCCGTTGAAAGGACAAACTCCGCAAACCCCGTTTTCACAGATGCTGATGTAAGTTTCCGAAAGCCTCTTCTTTGAGCCTTTAAGAACAAAGAAAAGAAATGCATACATACCTGCAACAAATACAATTTCGATAATGAGAGTTATTGCACCGCCGACACCGCCACCCTGGAACAAGCTTCCTGACCATAGCGACACCAGAACAAGCGCAACTATAACGGGAACGGTTTCTTTGAAGAGGCTTCCCGCCTTGCTGTATTTTTCGGGACAGGAATCTCTCATAATTTCATTGCCTAAATTCATAAGTTCTCACCTCCTTTATCAGGCTTCACAATATAAGATACAAGAATTTCAGGGATAGTTCATAAAAAAGATTGCAAGGCAATCTTTTGGCTTGATTTACTTATTCATCAACATTCTCATGAACAATCCGCCCTGAACGGTTCTGTGGCGGAACGAAACCCATCTGCTGCTGACCGTGTCATACCAATCGGTCATCGGCACTCTTGAGGGGCTGTCGTTATAAGCTTTCCAAAGAGGAGAAATGAATTCGGCAAAAACCTTGTCTGATGAAGACATCGATGCTGTCCACACAAGCCAGTCGGATTTTGTGTAATCCGCTCTGCTGTCAAGCGGCATACCGTATTTGTTGAAATGCTTCATGTTGTTTGCAAGCTCGGCATCCATGAATTCCTGAGAGAAAAGACCGCTGTTCCAGACTTTATCCCAAACCATATTGTATTTCATTGAGTATGTATCGGGCTGGTCGAATGCAAGGCGGGTTGAACCGTCTTCGTTGAGTGCGGTGTTCATCCATATTGACGCCATTTTTTCGGCTTCACTGCGGTAATATGCCGATTTTCCGGCGTTGCCGAGCATATTCTGAATCATCGACATTCCCTGAAGACCCATAATAGCTTTAAGGGAAAGGTTGCAGTTATGGGCAAGATGACCCGCGAAGTCGTCCGTGCAGAGCTGATGGCCGGGGTCTGCGCCGTATTCAATAAGATATTTGCACCATTTTTCAAGAAGGTCAATATGCTCGTTTGCAAAGTCTGCAGAGCCAGTTGCGAGAGCAATGTTTGTTTCCATAACCAGCATATTTCCGCATTCTTCAACGGGCATCTGCCATTTGAGAATATCCTTCTGATTGTTGGCATAAACCTGACCGTTGAGAAGGGGATACTGACCAACATCGTGGGGCGCAAAATCAAAGTTCCACATATCGCTGAGCGCGAATTTATAAACGGGTCGCATCATACCCTTTACAAGCTCGGGGTTATAGATAAGATACATCGGGGTTGAAGGATATGAAACATCAACCGTTGCCGCACAGCCGTTTGAATTGCATTCCTTTGAGATATAAAGAATATCGCCGTTTTCATCAAGCACAAGCTTATGAGCCGCCATTACCTGACGGTATGCAAGCGAAAGAAGCTCGGCGTATTCTTCGCCGCCCGCAGAGAAAGCGTCATCATAAAGTTTCTTTGAAAAATCATTACACACGGGAACAAGATTTTCATATTCTTCAGCGGCTTCTGCAATCGCTTCTGTTATTGTCTGACCGTCTTTGTTCCAGTATGAACGAAGATGCTTGCCGAAATATTCGATGCTCTCGATATCGTCATAAGCAAAAAGATAAACAACGGGAGTTTTTTCTTTGAGAGGAGCGGTGATGCAGATGTGTTTGTCTCTGCGGATTTCGCAATCAAAATTCTCTGCTTCGGGGCTGTTGCAGGCGAGATATAAATATCCCCAATCGATTTTTACAAGGTCTCCGCTCTTATTGAGAGGCTTCTGAGTGGGGTTGCCCATCTTCATTGCGGCAAGCGAGCCGATTGAAAGCTTTTCGGTGACGGGTTCAATGTCGTTGGGCTCATCAAGGCAGAGTTCTTTGCTTGCGGAGACGGTAACTTTAACATCATGCTCCTTGCCGTCTTTATATTCACAGCCGATTTCAAGATATGAAACGGGGCGGGTGAGAAGGCGGTAATCATCGGGAATGAGAGGGGTAAGGAATTTAGCGGTGAGAACGATTTTTTCGTTTTCGAAAACCGCTGTTGTTGAGAGCGCATCGATATCAAGCGATACCTGCTGAATTTTCTTTATGTTCTGATTATAGCCGAGAAAAAGGCTGGTTTCGCCGTCGATTTCAACCGTGCCGACGATGGAGTTGCCAAGCGCTGACCAGTGTTCGGTTTTTGTGTGGTTAAGAGTTGTATCGGGTGACCAGACCGAAAAATAAGGGTCAACGGTAATAAGGGGCACTGCGGGTGCGCGAAGCTTCATTTTTATCATCCTTTCAGAAAGGTTATAAGTGAATTATACATTACGCTGAAAGATAAATCAACAAAAAACTCCGATGAAAAAATCATCGGAGCTGGCACCCCCTGCGAGAATCGAACTCACAAC
>JAZLBI010000066.1:0-6647 GCA_045613625.1 Acutalibacteraceae bacterium
GAAGCACAAGCTCGGGGATAGTGCATTCTCTTGCAACCTTGCCTTCGTCTGCAAGCTTCTTGATGATGCTGCAGATTCTTGCGTGGGCATACTGGCAATAGTAAACGGGGTTCTGTGAGCTCTGTTCAACCGCAAGGTCAAGGTCAAATTCCATCTGTGAGCCGGGCTCTCTCATATTGAAGAGGAAGCGAACGGCATCGATGGGGATTTCTTCAAGAAGGTCAACAAGAGTGATAGCCTTGCCTGAACGCTTGCTCATACGAACAACCTCGCCGTCACGGGTAAGACGAACAAGCTGCATAAGAATGATATCAAGGTCATCGCCGTTGCATCCGATGGCATCGAGCGCACCCTTCATACGGGCAACGTGACCGTGATGGTCTGCACCCCAGATGTTGATGGCTCTGTCGAAGCCTCTTATCTGAAGCTTGTTGCGATGGTATGCGATATCAGCGGCAAAATAGGTGGGGTTGCCGTTTGTTCTGATAAGAACCTCGTCTTTGAGTTCGAGCTTTTCGATTTCTTCGGGGGTCTTGCCTTCCTTGGCGAGCCTTGCGCCGAGGATTTCTTTGTTCTTATACCAGAGAGCGCCGTCTTTTTCATAAGTAAGACCCTTGTTTCTCATAATATCAAGGGTTTCTTTGAGTTCACCGCCGTTGTGGAGAGTGCTCTCAAGGAACCAGGTGTCGTATTCAATGCGATACTTGGTGAGGTTTTCTTTCATTGCGGCAATATTCTTGGGCAGAGCATAGTCAACAAGAGCCTTTCTGCGCTCTGCCTCTGAAGCGTCAATATACTTATCGCCGTGGATTTCTGCAAATTCCTTTGCTCTTACGATGATATCTTCACCGTGATAGCTGTCTTCGGGAAGCTCAACGGCATCTTCGCCCTTGAAGAGCTGCTGATATCTGATATCGAGCGAAAGGCCGAATTTATCAATCTGATTGCCCGCATCGTTAACATAGAATTCGCGGCTTACATCGTAGCCTGCAAAATCCATAACAGCGGCAAGGCAGTCACCGAGAGCGCCGCCTCTTGCGTTACCCATATGCATGGGGCCTGTGGGGTTTGCAGAAACGAATTCAATGTTTATTTTTTTGCCCTGACCGTAATCTGAGCGGCCGTAGTCGGCGCCTTTTTCGAGAATATCCTGAATAATGCAGGCGTTGAAGCTCTCTTTAAGATAAAAGTTCATAAAGCCGGGGCCTGCTATTTCGCATCTTTCGAAGAAGGTGTCTTCAAGAAAAAGTCTGTCTGCGATTGCCTGAGCAATCTTGCGGGGAGCAGAGCGAAGGTCTCTTGCCCACGCCATAGCGGCATTTGAAGAATAGTCGCCGTTATCTCTGTTTGCAGGCACTTCGATTATGAAGTCGCCCAGAGGCACTTCGGGAAACTCGCCGTCAGCAACGGCTCTGCCTGCCGCATCCATAATAGCGGTGCGGATTTCTTTGATGGCCTGCTTTACTAAAACTGACATTTTTTATTCCTCCTGTATTTTAAGGTTAATGTATTTGAACTAAATATGCCGTAAAGGTCGGATTTCCGACCCATCGAAGCGTTTTTTTTCTTCGCCATACGACATTATTTCAAAGATTTTTAACGAAGTTGTGGCGGAAAGATGCCTTTCAAAACCATATTAGGTTCGAATACATTAACCTTTAACGGTGATGATAAGTTCGTTTTCCGATGCCGGAGTATTGTTGAAATCTATTGCGTATGAAAATCTGAGCGTGCCGCCGTTTTCGCTGATTTCATTTGAAATCAGGTTTGCATAAATGCCCATCATCAGCTCGCCGTAAGGCGTTGTGTAGCAGCAGAGGTGGCGGCGCTCTTTTTCGATTATCATTTCGGTGTTGTATTTACCCGTGCGGGTCATTGTTATTTTTTTTGAGCCTTCAACGGTCAGCTTCGTGTTGCAGTTTGTCATTTCTTCGTCTGTTTCAACATAATTCACGATGCATCCGTTTTCGGTTATCTCGAAGCTGCCCGATGTGGTCAGCTCGCAGGAATATTCCTCGCCGTCCTGAAAATGACGGTCTTTTATTGTTACAATTGCATTTTTCATAATCTTTATCTTTCTGTTGCAAAAGTGAGGAGCTTATCAAGAAGCTCTGAATAGGGAATGCCCGAAGCTGCAAAAAGCTTGGGATACATACTGATTGAGGTGAAGCCTGGGATTGTGTTGGGCTCGTTGAGCATTATTTCACCGTCGCTCTCGCGCACAAAGAAGTCAACTCTTGTGAAGCCCGAGCAGCCGAGCGCTCTGTATGCATTAACGGCGGCTTTCTGAATTTCCGCAAGCTTTTCTTCGGGAAGCCTTGCGGGAATGTGAAGCTCGCTTTCGTTTGCAAGATATTTTGCATCGTAATCATAAAATTCGTTGCAGGGAACAACTTCGCCAACAACCGATGCAACGGGCTCATCGTTGCCCATAACGGCAACCTCAACCTCTGTGCCGATAACGCCTTCTTCAAGCACAAGCTTTTTATCGTGAACAAAAGCTTTTTCGCAGGCGTTTTCAAGCTCTTCAAGGGTTTTTGCCTTGCTGATACCAACCGATGAACCTGCGTTTGCGGGTTTCACAAAGATGGGGAAGCCGAGCTTTTCAACCGCCGATGCAAGAAGGTTTTCTTTATCTGACGAATAAGAATATTTATCAAAAGCAACCCATTTTGCCTGAGGGATGCCGCTGAAATCGGCCATTGCGTTTGTTGCGGCTTTATCCATACAGATTGCGCTTGATGCGGTGTTGCAGCCAACATAGGGAATTCCGGCAATTTCAAGAAGACCCTGCATTGTTCCGTCTTCGCCGTTTTTGCCGTGAAGCACAGGGAAACATACATCTATTTTTTCGATTTCACAGCCTTTTTCAAGGCGGATGATTCCGTGGTGTGAGCGGTCTGTTGAGATAACAGCGCTTTCAAGATTTGCCGTATCTTCAAGCCACTTGCCGTCGGGCAGCATATCGGCACTGCCGTTGTAGATATAGCATCTGCCGTCTTTGGTTATACCCATTTTAACAACATCGTATTTATCGGCAGGGATGTTGCTGATAACCGAAGATGCGGATTTAAGCGAAACATCGTGTTCGCTTGAAACGCCGCCGAAAAGAACAAGAACCTTTTTTTTCATATATAATCAGACTCCTTGGAAACGGGCGTTTTTACCCATTATACTCTAATCTATCATAATATATTATCATAATACCATAGAATAGTCAATATTCCAAAATATACAGTTTTTCTGACCTTAAATATAAAATATTTTATATATTACAAAGGCATATTTCTTTAAAAGAATTATAATTCATTATTGGTATGTTATACTTAGCTATATTATAATTATATAGATATATATAAAAGGAGTTATATTATGGCTGATATTTATAATGCACTTGCCGAAATAACAAACGGTCTGAACGCAACACTTACGGAATGCGGTTTCACTGCGGTTATTCCCGATGGCGTTGAAAAGGGAGAGCTTCCCGCAGTTACCGATTCGGGCAGAATCATCATCAGATATAAAGGCGAAAACAAAGCTGTAAAAATCGAGCATTTCAACGATAAGCTCACTCTTTTCGGCGCAAACAAAGAGGGCGAAATTCTCGACAGCGATTATTCAAAGCTTTCCGCTTCGCTTTTCGATGAAGAAAGCTGCGACACCAAGGGCGTGCGTTATGTTATCAACGAATTCGGTGAAACTCTTGTTGAAACTTTCGGAACAAAAACCGTGAAGCCTTCAAAATCAAAGCTTCCTCCTCCCGTTTCAAAGGCTGCAGCAAAGAGCGGCGCTGTTTCATATGACCCCAACACCCTCGGCAACCGTTTCACTGCGGTTTATCCCGAGCTTCGTGATGAATATAAGGCAAACTGCGAGAAATACGGTCAGTTCCTTCCCGAAGAATTCTTTGTGAAATTCGGAACTCCCGCAGTGCTCGAAACAATAAAAGAAAACAATCCTCAGAAGATGAAGAGACTTTTCAATCTTCTCAACGAGGTTTATGAAGACGGCAACAACGAAACACAGAGCATCATTGCCGTAACAATTCTCGGTCAGATAGGCGATGAAAAATCTCAGGAGCTTTCAAACAGCCTTGACTATATGAGCGATGACCTTAAGATTATCGTTTTCAGCGTTAACAAGTATCTTTCATCAAGCAAGAGCGCAAGAATGCGCCTCGAAAATCCGCCGAAATACAAACCCGGCAAAGAAAAGAAGAACCAGGGCGCTATGAACCGTCTTGGAATGTGATCTGGAGGTAAGCCAAGTGGATATTGAAAACAACACAGAAGTCCAAACAACCCCCGAAGAAGAAATAATCGAACTTGATGCCGATTCGGAAGAAATGGATACGGTTGTTACCGAAGAATACGGTGCAGGTCAGATTCAGGTTCTTGAAGGTCTTGAGGCTGTTCGCAAAAGACCCGGTATGTATATCGGTTCAACAGGCCCCAGAGGTCTTCACCATCTTGTTTACGAAATAGTTGATAACTCCATAGACGAAGCGCTTGCGGGCTACTGCACTCATATCGAGGTTGAAATTGAACCCGGTGATATCATATCCGTTCGCGATAACGGACGAGGAATTCCCGTCGGCATCAACGAAAAAATGGGTATGCCTTCGGTTACCGTTGTTCTTACCGTGCTTCACGCGGGCGGTAAATTCGGCGGCGCCGGATACAAAGTATCAGGCGGTCTTCACGGCGTTGGTTCATCGGTTGTTAATGCGCTTTCAGAGTGGTTTGAGGTTGAAGTTTCTCAGGCAGGCCATGTTCACCGTCAGCGTTTTGTGAACGGCGGTAACATTGAAACAAACCTTGAAATCGTGGGCGATACGGAAGAAACAGGAACATTTATCCGCTTCAAGCCCGATGCGCAGATTTTCCAGGAAACAACCGTTTATGATTTTGAAACTCTTGAAAGAAGGCTCAGAGAGTCTGCTTTCCTCAATGCAGGGCTTTCAATCAAGCTTACAGACAGCAGAGACCCCGAAAACATCATTGAGCGCGAATATTGCTATGAAGGCGGTCTTTCGTCATTTGCAGAGTATCTTACGGGCGTAAGAGCTCTTACTCCTCTTCACGAGAAACCCGTTCATTTCTCAGGCGCAAAGGGCGACAGATACGCAGAAGTTGCTCTGTTCTATAATGACAGCTACAACGAAATTATTCTTTCGTTTGCGAACAACGTGCGCACCGTTGACGGCGGTACTCACGAAACAGGCTTCAAGAATGCGCTCACAAGAGTATTCAATGACTACGGCAAGAAATATAAAATCCTCAAAGACGGCGATAAGAAGCTTTCGGGCGATGATGTAAGAGAAGGTCTTACGGCTATCATTTCCGTCAAGCTTACTGAAGCTCAGTTTGAGGGTCAGACCAAGGGCAAACTCGGAAACACTGATATTCAGTCAATCGTGAACTCCCTTGTTTACGATAAACTGATGACATATTTTGAAGAAAATCCCGCTGTTGCAAAGGCTATTTTCTCAAAGGCGCTCGACGCTGCAAGAGCAAGAGAAGCCGCAAGAAAAGCCCGTGAGCAGGCGAGAAGAAAATCAGGCCTTGAAAGCAACTCGCTTCCCGGCAAGCTTGCAGACTGCACCGAAAAGCAGGCTGAAGGCACCGAGATATATATCGTAGAGGGTGACTCTGCGGGCGGCTCTGCAAAAGAAGGCAGAGACAGAACTTATCAGGCAATTCTTCCTCTCTGGGGTAAGATGCTCAACGTTGAAAAGGCAAGGCTTGACAGAGTTATCGGCAACGATAAGCTTCAGCCCGTTGTTACCGCTCTCGGCACGGGCATAGGCGATGAATTCGATATCAGCAAAATCCGCTATGAAAAAATTGTTATCATGGCCGATGCCGACGTTGACGGCGCTCATATCAGAACTCTTCTTCTCACCTTCTTCTTCAGATATATGAGACCTCTTATTGACGAAGGTCATATCTATCTTGCTCAGCCTCCTCTCTATAAGGTCAGCAAGGGCAAGAAATTTGCATACGCATTCTCTGATCAGGAAAGAGATGAAAAGATTGCTGAGCTCGGCGGCAGCTGCGACATTCAGCGCTACAAAGGTCTCGGTGAAATGGATCCCGAACAGCTTTGGGAAACAACCATGGACCCTGCAACAAGAGTTATGCTCCGTGTAACCCTTGCGGATGCAATGGAAGCTGACGAAACCTTCTCAATCCTTATGGGTGACAAGGTTGAACCCCGCCGTGAATTCATCGAAACAAACGCAAAGTATGTTTCAAATCTTGATATATAACATAGGAAAGGACTGATTGAATATGAGTTTTGGTGACGCAAGAGATACCCAGAAAATTATTAATGTTGACCTTAACAAAGAAGTACGTCAGGCTTTCCTTGACTACTCAATGTCGGTTATCACATCCCGTGCTCTTCCCGATGTCCGTGACGGTTTGAAGCCTGTTCACCGCAGAATTCTTTACACAATGCACGAAAACGGACTTACCCCCGATAAGGCTTACAGAAAGTGCGCCGATACCGTTGGTTCCGTTCTCGGTAGATATCATCCCCACGGCGACGCATCTGTTTATGATGCAATGGTGCGCCTTGCCCAGACCTTCTCAATGTGATATGTTCTTGTTGACGATCACGGCAACTTCGGTTCAATTGACGGC
>JAZLBI010000067.1:0-7127 GCA_045613625.1 Acutalibacteraceae bacterium
TGCAGCAATGATTGAAACAATCAAAGAACTTACAGTACTTGAGCTTTCAGAGCTCGTTCACGCAGTAGAAGAAGAATTCGGCGTATCAGCAGCAGCAGCAGTTGCAGTAGCAGCTCCCGCAGAAGCAGCTGCAGCAGCAGAAGAGAAGACAGAATTCGACGTTATTCTCGCTGAAGTTGGCGCAGAAAAGATCAAGGTTATCAAGGTTGTTCGTGAAATCACAGGTCTTGGTCTTGCAGAAGCTAAGGCAGTTGTTGATGGCGCTCCCAAGGCTCTCAAGGAAGGCATCAGCAAGGAAGATGCAGAAGCAGCTAAGGCTAAGCTTGAAGAAGTTGGCGCAAAGGTTGAAATTAAATAAGTTAATTTTAACAAGTTTTAAGGGACTGTTTTTACAGTCCCTTTTTTCTTTTTGTATTGAACAAACAAAATCCGCCCGGATTTCTCCGAGCGGTAATTTTTATGTTATTATTCGTCGTCTGCGTCAACCTTAGCTTCTGCGATAACCTTCTGAGCAACGTTTTCGGGAGCTGCTTCATAGTGGTCAAACTCAAATGAGAACCAGCCTCTGCCGATTGTTACCGAGCGAAGAACGGTTGCAAAGTCACCCATTTCAGCCATGGGAACTTCAGCTACGAGTTCCTGCATCTTGGGATTATCTTCGCAGGGACCCATACCGAGAACGCGACCGCGTCTCTTTGTGATATCGCCCATAATGTCGCCGAGATTGTCGCCGGGCATATAAGCTTTGAGTGCGCCGTAGGGCTCAAGAAGCTTGGGATTAGCCTGAGGCATACCGTTCTTATAAGCAATCTTTGCAGCCATCTTGAACGCCATTTCGTTTGAGTCAACAGGATGCGATGAACCATCGTAAAGAGTTGCTCTCAGACCAACAACGGGGTAGCCTGCAAGGGGCCCCTTAAGGATAGCTTCGCGAAGACCTTTTTCAACAGCGGGGAAGAAGTTCTTGGGAACCGAACCGCCGACAACTCTCTCTGCGAATTCGAAATCTTCGGTCTGGATGGGTTCGAATTCAACCCAAACATCACCGAACTGACCGCTGCCGCCTGACTGTTTCTTATGTCGACCCTGAACAGCAACCTTCTTGCCGATTGTTTCTCTGTATGCAACCTTGGGAACTGCAAGTTCAACTTCAACACCGAACTTATTCTTGAGCTTTGTTACAAGAGTGTCAAGATGCTGTTCGCCGAGACCTGCAACGATCTGTTCCTTGGTTTCTGTGTTTGTATAATAGCTGATGGTAAGATCTTCTTCAGCAAGTCTGTTGAGGCCTGCGGCAATCTTATCTTCTTCGCCCTTCTTCTTAGCCTTGACAGCCATGGGAAGGCAGGGTTTGGGGAAGCTTACGCCCTTAAGCTTGATTTCTGACTTGGGAGCGCAGAGAGTATCGCCTGTTTTGAAGCTTGAAAGCTTTGTTATGATACCGATATCACCGGCAAGGATAGCTGAGGTTTCTTCCTGTTTGCCGCCTCTGGGGAAGAGGAGCTTGCCCATTCTTTCGGTTTCGCCTGTGCGCTCGTTATAAGCGGGTGTATCGGGAGTGATTTTGCCTGAGATAACCTTGAAATATGACATTTTACCAACGAAGGGGTCAGCAACGGTCTTGAAGCAGATAGCTGCAAGAGGTGCGTTTTCATCGCAGGTAACATCTGCTTCTGATGCAACTGAAGCTGCGTCGGGAGCGGACTGAACGATGCTGTTGTTGATAAGGTCAACAGCTTCTACCATATAACCCGAGCAAGCGTATACGGGGCAGATTTCGCCCGCAAGAATACCTGCCTTGAGGCCCTTGTCAACTTCTTCGTCTGTAAGAGGAGTGCCTTCGAAGAATTTTTCCATAAGTTCATCGTCTGCACAAGCAACAGCTTCGATGAAAGCATCTCTCATTCTGTTTGTTCTTTCATCATTTTCGGGCATGGGAGCATCTGAACGCTTGCCGTCTTTATATGAGAAAGCTTCGTTTCTTGAGAAGTCAACATATGAAATAACCTTGTCGCCTTCAACATAAGGAACAACAACGGGGCAAATCTTGTTGCCGTATTCTTCTCTGAGAGAATCAAATGTTTTATAGAAGTGAGCGTTTTCACCGTCACACTTTGTGATGGCAAACATCTTGTTGATGCCTCTTTCGGTTGCAGCGGCGAAAGCCTTTTCTGCACCAACATCGAGAAGATGACCTGAAGCAAGAACGATGAGAACTGCGCCCGCTGCACGGATGCCTTCGCTTACACCGCCTGCGAAGTCGAAAAGACCCGGGGTGTCGATTATATTAATTTTAGTATTTTTCCATTCATATGAAGCAATAGCCGAAGCTATTGAACACTTGCGTCTTTTTTCTTCTGCATCAAAGTCCATAACAGTGTTGCCGTCTGCAACTCTGCCGAGTCTGTCTGTTGCGTTTGATACATAAAGCATTGCTTCTGCGAGGGTTGTTTTGCCTCTGCCGCCGTGGCCGGCAAGAACGATGTTTCTGATGTCTTTTGCACTGTAAGATTTCAAAGAAATTCCTCCTTGGTATGTGCCGCTTGCGAAAATAACGCTGAGTCGGAAATAAATTATTTTCTAAAATCTAAAATAATTTCCACATTGTATAGGATTATATCACAAAAGTTTTTCAATTTCAATGATTTTTTTGTTATTTTTTTATGAAAAAGTTATAAATCCAAAAAACAAAACGGTCTCCGGAAGAAAAATCCGAAGACCGCCGACAGGTTGTTGTGTTAATTTTGTTCTTTTTTTCTGCCCCAAAGATGAATGATTCCTTCGTCGTTGAGAGCCTTCACAAGGAAGAATGTTATGGGTAGAATGAAGATGCCGAGCACACCGAAAAGCTGGGCGCCGAGATACATTCCCATCAGAGTGAATACGGGGTGGATACCGATATTCATTGAAACAAGCTTGGGTTCAATAATCTGACGGAGCACGGAAATGATTGCGTATATAACAAGCAGACCGATGCCAAGACCGATGTTGCCGGAGACGAAGCTGATGAATGCCCAGGGCCAGAGGATTGTGCCCGTGCCGAGAACAGGGAAAATATCAACAAGGGCAATGATGAGCGAAATGGCGATTATATAGCCGCTTTTGTATATTCCGAAAAGTTTGAGAATATTGAGACCGATGGCAACTTCGCAGAAGGTTATGAGTATAATGGTTGCGTAGGACTTGAACATTTTGCCGAGGATATCGCCGAAGAGTCTTTTTGTTCTGACAAGCGATTTTTCGTGCTCAACAGAAATATTTTTCTTGATTGTATTGGTGAAATTGTCGTAATCGCAGGTCAGGAAGAAGCAGGCAATAATGCTCATGAGAGTTGCTGTGAGAAAAACAGGGATTTGCTTTGCTGTTGAAATCAGGCTGTCGAGAGGGCCTGAAAGAATTGAAAGGTCGAAACTGCCTGCTGTATCAGAGGTGTTGAAAGTGTTTTTCTGCTCAACAAGAAGCAGAAGCAGCTTATCGAAAAAATCTTCGATAACATTGACAGATGTTTTTTCAAGAGAATCGGGAAGAAAAGCAAGGAATCCGACCAGACGGCTTTCGATTGATTGAACAAAATCCGGAAGGTTGTTCATTTTTTCAACAAGATATTGCCACAGACCCTTGAACTCAACACCGATTCTGTAGCCCGCAAAAACAACTGTCCCCGCAAGAGTTGCAACGATAAGAAAAACCGAAGCGGCAGCGATAACTTTTTTGTTGATTTTTGTTTTTTGCGAAATGATTCTGACGGGTTTCTGAAGAAACAATGCAACTGCGAATGCAACAATAAACGGTGCAATTAGCCAGGCGGCATATTTGATAAAGAAATAATACACAGCGATGATGAGTGCATAAAACACAAGGTTTATCAGCGTTGCTTTTCTTTTTTCAACGATATTCATTTTACTCCTCCGGAATTTTGTTTATAAATCCATTCTACACCATTTTTATATGTATGGCAACTTAAATTTGTATAAAAATTTTAATAAAAATAAAAAATAATACTTTATTATTTCTGAAATATATGTTATTATGTATAGTAACTATTAGAAAAAATAAACCTTAATCCGAAAGGAGCACTTTGTATGTATGTTGCTGTTATGGGTTATGGCGTGGTTGGTTCGGGCGTTGCAAGCCTTCTCAGCAAAAACCACGAACATATCCTCAAAAAAAGTATGCAGAGTGAGATGGAACTCAAATACATTCTTGACCGCCGCACTTTCCCCGGCGACCCCTATGAGAGCCTCGTAATCTCAGACTATTCAAAAATAGTTGAAGACGATGAGGTTAAGATTGTTGTTGAAACAATGGGCGGTCTTCATCCCGCATATGAATATGTTGTTGCTTGCCTCAAAGCAGGCAAACATGTTGTTACCTCAAACAAAGAACTTGTTGCCGCAAAGGGCTGCGAGCTTCTTCAGATTGCTGATGAAAACAACGTTAACTTCCTCTTTGAAGCGAGCGTTGGCGGCGGTATCCCCATTATCAGACCTATCAGCCAGTGCCTTGCCGCAAACGACATTGACGAAATTGCGGGTATTCTCAACGGCACAACAAACTTTATACTTACAAAAATGATAACAGACGGTATGACCTTTGAAGAGGCTCTTCTTCTTGCCCAGAAAAACGGTTATGCCGAAAGAGATCCGTCAGCCGATGTTGACGGTCACGATGCCTGCAGAAAAATCTGCATTCTTGCAGCTCTCTGCTTCGGCAAGCACGTTTATCCCGATTATGTACATACCGAAGGTATCCGCAACATCGCTCTTTCAGATGTTGAATATGCAAGAGCATGGGGCGGCGTAATCAAGCTTATCGCAAAGGCAAAGAAGCTTGAGGACGGCAGAGTTTCGGTTATGGTTTCACCCGCATTCATTCAGAATCACAGCCAGCTTGCATCCGTTGACGATGTGTTCAATGCAATTCTCGTTCGCGGCGATGCTATCGGCGATGTTGTATTCTACGGCAGAGGCGCCGGCAAAATGCCCACTGCAAGTGCGGTTGTTGCAGACGTTATCGACTGTGCAAGAAATATGACACGCAAGAAGTTCATCGCATGGCAGGATTGCACAGACGGCTATGTTGCAGATTATCTTGAGAATGTTACTGCATTCTATATCAGAGCAACAACAGATGATGCCGCAGCGGCTGTTGCGAAAATCAACGGTCTTTTCGGTTCAGTTACAACTCTTGCAAGAGCGGATGCTCCCGAAGGCGAAATCGCTTTCGTAACAGCTCCCGTGAGCGAAAAAGAGCTTAACGAAAAGCTTGCTCTTGTTAAAGAGGCAAAAATCGAGTCAGTAATAAGAATTACAAACTATTAATTCTTATTTCAATATTTGGAGGTTATTATGTCTTTAATTGTTCAGAAATTCGGCGGCAGTTCAGTTGCAAATGCCGAAAGAGTAATGAATGTTGCGAGAATCGTTACAGACACCTATAAGGAAGGCAACGACGTTGTTGTTGTTGTTTCTGCTCAGGGTGACACAACAGACGACCTCATCGCAAAAGCTCAGGAAATCAATCCCAAGGCTTCTAAGAGAGAAATGGATATGCTTCTTTCGGCAGGTGAGCAGATTTCAATTTCACTTCTTGCGATGGCAATCGAAAGCCTCGGTTATCCCGCTTGCTCACTTCTTGGCTGGCAGGCAGGCTTTTCAACAAATTCCGCTTACGGTTCAGCAAGAATCAAGAAGGTTACCGCTGAGCGAATCAAGATGGAAATTGCAAAGAAAAACATCGTTATCGTGGCGGGCTTCCAGGGCCTCAACAAATATGACGATATAACAACTCTCGGCAGAGGCGGTTCGGATACAAGCGCTGTTGCGATTGCCGCATCAATGCATGCAGACCGTTGTCAGATTTTTACCGACGTTGAAGGCGTTTACACCGCAGACCCCAGAAAGGTCAAGGGTGCAGTTAAGCTCAACGAAATCACTTATGATGAAATGCTTGAACTTGCAACTCTCGGCGCACAGGTTCTCAACAACCGTTCGGTTGAAATGGCTAAGAAATATAATGTTAAGCTTGAAGTTCTTTCAAGCCTTGTTCGTAAACCCGGCACAATTGTTAAGGAGGTAGCTAATATGGAAAAAATGCTCGTAAGAGGTGTTACAAAAGATACGGATGTTGCCCGTGTTTCAATAATCGGAGTTCCCAACGTTCCCGGCATCGCATATAAGATTTTCGGCAAGCTTGCTGCAAAGAATATCAATGTTGATATCATTCTTCAGTCGGTAGGCAGAGGCGATACAAAGGATATCACCTTCACAACTGCAAAGTCACACCTTGCAGATACTCTTGAAGTTCTCGGCAATCTTGATCTTGTTTCAGGTCTTGAAATTCTCACAGACACAGATGTTGCAAAGGTTTCAGTTGTTGGTGCAGGTATGGAATCACATCCCGGCATTGCAGCAAAGATGTTTGAAGCACTCTTTGAGAGCGATATCAACATTCAGATGATCGCAACAAGCGAAATCAAGATTTCTGTTCTTATCGATGCTGCTGATGCAGATAAGGCAGTTTCTGCAATTCACGACGCATTCATCCCTGAGTTGAGCTAAAACTAAGGAGCTGTTCATTTGAACAGCTCCTTTTATGTTTATTCAATTGCTTTCTTGAGTGCTTTTGCGAGTTGGTCGGGGCATGATGTGTTTTTAAATCCGCAGCGGATACCCTCGAGTTTTGCAATAACATCTTCGGCTTTCATCCCTTCAACGATTGCGCCTATTCCTTTAAGGTTGCCGTTGCAACCGCCGTTGAAACGAACATTCTTAACAATGCCGTTATCTATTTCAAAGTCAATTGTGCGTGCGCAGGTGCCGTTTGTTTTATATTGATAATTCATATTAATCGCTCCTTTGCTTATATTTTACACTATTTATTGCACTTTTTCAAGCTACATAAGTATATATAATAATGAAAATATAAGAAAAAAATCGCTCTTTTCTGCCATTAACAAGATGATTACGGGCAGGATAATGCTTTTATCCGTGTCGGAACAGAGTGAGGGTCGGGTTTCATAGCGGCAGCTGTCGGAAGGGAGAATAAGCCTGAGAATATCGGAGTTCATTTTTTACGAGCGCCCATAAATTGAGTAAGTGTCGGCAGAAGCTCAAAAAGCTTCATCA
>JAZLBI010000068.1:0-30890 GCA_045613625.1 Acutalibacteraceae bacterium
GGTTATTCAGTCTATGATTGATAACGGAATCAACACCGCTGTTATCGCTGAATACGGATGCACGGTTATTCCTCTCACATCTGATAATAACAGAATGAGCGACGGAACAATACTCACTGCGGCAGAAAGTTTCGGCGCAACCTGTGCTGAGGTTGACGGAACTCTCGGAGAGGGCTACACTCAGGCAAAGGAATGCGTGTGCGGCAAAAACCATATTTCAGCCGATAATCAGATTGATGCTTCAACCTGCGCTTTCCCCGATATAACCTGGTTTGCAAAATATCTCAGACATTCCGAGGAGGCCAAGTATTTTGCAACTCTTATCGACCTTATTATTTATAACGACGGTCAGATGACGGTTTGGGATTATAAAGAATATCCCCAGTATCTTGTTAATATCAACGATGTTCTTGTTCCTCTGACGGCAGAGAACGCCGTTGAGGCTGTGCCTTATGACGAAACAACATTGTTTGGCCAGCTTCGCAAAAAAATCGGTTTAAAATAATATTAATAACCCCGAGTTTCATTGCTGAATGATACTTGGGGTTACATTTTTGGGAAATTGTAACAGTTGATTAAGATTCTTCTAATTTTTTCGGATTTTGTTGAATGTGCATTCGCCGTTGTTGTATAATGAGCCGAGATAAAATTTGGATTTGGAGAGAGAAAAACAATGGTGAAAAGCAAAAACAAAATCTTGTCGGTTATCCTTCGTGTTGTGGCAGTTATTGCCGCAGTTCTTGTTCTGTTTTATGTTGTTTTTATGATGCCCCGTTTTTGGAAAACGGAAGTTATTGAGAACAAGAATGCAACAAATTCCTATATCACAGATTATCTTGACACCGACGTTTCGGCTCATCGCTCGGGTGCGGGTGTTGTGCCTGAAAACACAATGATGGCGTTTGAATATGTAATGGAAAATCAGGATAAACTCGGTGTTGATACCTTTGAGTTTGATGTTCAGATCACTTCAGACGGCGAACTTATTCTTCTTCACGACCTTACATATGATGACACCACAAATGCAGAAGAATTTTTCGGCAAGACCGATAACTATGCAGCCGAGATAACTTTTGAAGAAGCAAGATCTCTCAATTTCGGCGAGGATTTCTGCGATGAAAACGGCAACTATCCTTACAGAGGCTTAAGAGGCGACGATATTCCCGATAATCTCAGGGTTGTCAGATGCGAAGATGTTATTGATTATATCGAAAGCAACAGCAAGGGAGAATATAAATACATAATCGAAGTCAAGGGTGTCGGTGAAAACGGCAACCGTGCGGCAGACAGACTCTATGAAGTTCTCTGCGAGCGCAACCTTAAAGAAAGAACAATCTGGGCAACACAGGTGACTGAAGTGTCTGAATATATGAAGGCAACATATCCCGATATGCCCCGCTCTGCAAGCTTGCCTGAAGTTCTGGCTTTTTATGCCTGCTACCGTCTTGGACTGGATGCAGAGATTTTGTCTCCTTCGTATATTGCGCTTCAGATTCCTTTTGGGGACAATCTGCTTAACAACATCGTAAATCTGGGCACAAAGGATTTCATCAATTACGCTCATAAGCATAATTTTGCCGTGCAGTATTGGACCATAAACGAGCAGTGGGAAATGCAAGAGCTTGTTGAAAACGGCGCCGATTGCATAATGTCTGATTATCCTCAGATGGTTTATGACACCGTCAAAGGCGCAACAAAATAAAAAAACAGAAAGATTCTTCACCTCAAAGCGAAGTGAAGAATCTTTTTTTAGCTGTTAAGAATATAAATTGCAAGGTTGAGATATCCCGCGAAAGTTACCCAGAGAAGATACGGAATCTGCAGCAAGCCTGCAACAGGTTTTATGCGATAGAATTTTATAATCATTATGATAATGGTTATCCACAGCGCAACGAGCCAGATAAACGAAAACAGAAAGGCTCGCATATTGAAGAAAATGATGCTCCAGAAAAAGTTGAGAAAAAGGTTGACTGCATATACCGTGAGCGCCTGAGTGACCTCTTTCGGCATACTTTCTTTTTCAAGATAAACCATTGCGGCGCTTATGCCCATAAGTGTGTAGAGAACTGTCCACACGATCGGGAACAACACCGAGGGCGGAGCAAGCGGCGGCTGAACAATCTGAGAATATAAATCCATATTTCCTGCTGTAAATAATGCAGACAGACCGCCGACCGCAAGCGCAATCACAATTGAAACAACATAGGGTCTTGTTTTGTTTTGCATATCTTTCACCTCGCAATATTATATGAATCGTGCGCGTGAGATATGACTCAGCCTCCCTTTGACAAGGGAGGCTGTTGTTTATTCAATGCCTGTTGTTTTTTCTTTATAAAGCGCTTCAATTGTGTCAAGGCAACGGTAGTTTTCAGCCTGAGTAACGGTTTTGACTGCATCAAGATAGGGCTTGACTGCTCTTCTGTAGTTTGAATATGCCTTTGTTGCCTGTTTGATTTGCCTCTGAATATCAGATTTTTCTTTTTTACAGATTTCGATTTTTTCTCTTATTCCTGCGAATTCGGCATTGTTTCTGTTTTCTTTTGCCTCTTTCATCTTCTTTAAAAGCTCAAAAAGCTTCTGCTCAGTGAGATTTTCTTTTTCATAGAGGTTATCAAGAACAGCAATATCAAATTCCTTTATGCCGTCGGGATAATATTTATCAGCCGTTTTTCTCGCATCGTTAATGTCTCTGATAAGGCTCACAAGATTCTTGCGAAGAATTTTTCCTTCGGCTGTGTTGGACTCTGTGTTTGCAACTTCCGCCATTGTGGGGATGGGTGCGTTAAGGAAGCCTTCAAGACCCGCTGAATATATGATGCGTGCATATTCAAGGCTTGATTTGCCTTCGAAAGAATCGAATTTTCTCAGCTCGTCAAAAATGAATTTCGCAATTTCAATCTTTTCGTTTTCTGCTTTTGCGTTTTTATATTCTTCCTTGCTGAGATTCTTTTTCGCTTTTTTCAGATTAACGGGATTTTTATCAACATATTTTTTTGCTTCTGCGATGATTTCACAGCCCTCTGCGAGCAATTCATCGCTCAGAGTGTTGTTGCCGAAATCCTCGAACATCGCTCTGATTTTTAGAACGCTTACAACGGATTTCTGCTTTGTTTCGGTGAAATCATAGAAGAAAAACGGAATAACGTTCATTATTGCACCGATAACCGATGCGATAACGAGCACGGAGCTTATGCTCGAAAAATATGCGGGGTCGTTGAGCACTTCATAAACATTGCTTCCGTCGTAGCCAAGGCTTATTGCCGTTGCTTCGTTAAGACCGACCCTGTCATAAATGACAGGAAGCACAGAGCCTGTTATCATTGTTATAACATTGCCGATAAGACCGACCGCCGCAAACATACCGTCGATTCTTTCGCCCGATACGTATTGCTGATAGTCTCTGATATCTGCGTTGATGCTCGGGCCCATAAGATGACCGAGCGCCGTTACAAATGAATTAAGGAATGTGACAGCGAGCAGAATCCAGATAATATGAGGAGTTTCTGAATTTCTGACTATGGGGAGCATAAGCAGAATAAGCCCGATACTCATAAGGTTTGAAACAATAAGAATTTTCTTCTTGCCGATTTTTCTTATGAAATAGGGAGCAACAATATTCGGCCAGAAAGATGCGTTATCCTTTATTGTGCTGATGATTGAATACTGAGCGGATGAGCACACTTTGCGGTAGTTATACATCCATTGCATTACGCTGTTGGAGCTGTTTTCAAGAAAGCCCATCCAGCCCGCAAGTGAGATTACCCAGAAATATTTGTTTTTGGCAACTTCTCTGAGGGCATCCGCAAAGCGGATTTTCGCATAATGCGATTTTGCCTGAACAATTTTTTCTTCGGTGTTTTTATAAACTATAAGAGAAATCAGGAATCCCGCAAAAATGAGGGGAGGGTAGAGGATTCTGTAAATTCTCAGGTCATAAAGCTCTCTTTCGCCCGTTATCATTTCTGCAAAAAGCGGAAGAATGATGCCAACTATTGACGGCGAGAGGTTTTCAACAATGCTTCTTACCGAGAGCGCATCCGAGCGCTCAATGCTGTTGGGTGAAAGCACGTTTATAAGGCTGTCATAAGAATCGCAATAGAAATTATAGAAAAACTGAAAACCTATGTTGAATAAAAGCACGGTGACGCATTTCATCGTGAGCGTCATATGCTCATAGGGCATAAGCGTGAATGCCATGCCGAGAACGGTTGTGGGTATGCCCATTGTTATCAGATAAGGGCGGTATTTGCCCTTCATGCTTCGTGTGTTATCAATCATTCTTGCACGCAGTGCGGTGAGGGGAAAGCCCGAAAGCAGGCTGATAACATAGATTATGTAAAGCGGAATGGGGTCAATGCCTATGGTGTTGCCTATCAGCGTGTTGCCCGTTGCAAGAATCATCTGCGAAACGCAGTATGTGATGGCTCTTACACCTATTCCGCCGCCCGAGAGCGAGAGAATTTCTTTATAGGTCATATATCTGCCTTCGGGAGGTTTCTTCCAATGGTTTTTGAATTTGGAGAATACCGCGCCGAGGCTTTTTTTGTTTTTGTTCATAAAACACCTCTTAATATACGATTGTTGTTACCGAATAAGGGGTTATTTTTATTTCTGTATTTTTTTCTGCATTGTATTCGGCAAGGCTGCTGTTTTCATCGGTAACGGCAACAAGCGAATTCTCGAATGCAGTGAATGATTTTTCGTTTTCTGTTGGATTTATGATGATAAGAACGGTTTTTTCATCTTTTTCAAATCCGAGGGTCATAACGTCTGCATCATCTGCCGCCGTGTCAAATCTGACAGCGCCAAAGGGAATATATTTTGAGAAATTACCTGTTACGTAATATCTTTTTGTTGTTTCAAAGGTCTGCTTATCAAGGTCGACATATAAAAGACCGTCGCAGTAATCATAGCGTGAGCAGGCAATCCAGTGTTGCCACGAAGTGACGTTGAGAAGTGAAATGTCTTCATAAATTACCTTTGCTGTTTCAAGCGCGGAATCCATACCGGGGTTTTTGCCGCCCTGCATATGGCACCATTCGCTCATCTTAACGGGCATATCGGGATATTTTCGTTTCATCCATTTGTTGAAGCGGCGAAGATATGCGGGCCTGTTGTTTGTGAAAGGTACGGGAGAATGAAGAAAATACGAATGAACATCAACGCTGTCAACGCATTCTCTGACCTCGCGGTGGCGAAGCATTTCGCGGGTGTAGCTTTTATTGAACCAACGGATGTCGCCGTTTTCAACGCCTGAAAGCATAACGCCGTCAAGGCTCTTTCTTTTTCTCATTTCTCTTGCAACGCAGAGCATAACCTTGGCCGCCTGCCACGGTTTGTAGTGGCAGCCTTCCTGACCGCCCGTCCATTTCCAGAGAGGCTCGTTGACGGGTGAAAGATATTTTATCGGCAGCCCCTCTTTAACAAAATGCTCGGTAACATCAACGCAGTATTTTGCAAAGGGAAGATAGTTTTTTTTCTTCATGTTTGTGCGGAACGGTTTGTTTTTATCCTGATGAGCCATCCCGTTTTTGGTCAGGCGCTCGATTGGGGAGTTAACGAAAAGGATGATTTCGTCTGCGCCGTCTTTTGCGGCCTGTCTCATCATATAAACCGCATTCGCATCCTTGCTGAAATCGTATTTGCCTTCTGCTGTTTCGAAGCATTCAGCTCTTCTGTCAAAATCGGGATAATCGCCCTTGCCCGATTCAACCGAGCCTCCGCCTATATTGTATCTGTAAGTGCGAAGGCCTATACCGTCAGTTTTGGAGTGAAGAAGCTGTGAGATGCGGTCACGCACGGCGATGCCACTTTTGGGGTCAATGTTATCCCAGCCGCCAACAGTCTGAGCCCACCACGCACCGCTTGCACCGAAACCTTCGAAGGTCTGATAGGTTTTGTTTTTATTTAATATTATTTTCATTATATATTCTCAATCCTTAATATTAAGAAAAAACCGCCCCCGAATTGCAGGGAGCGGTTTAGTCCAAGTTTTAATTATTCAGCCTGGGGAGCTGCAACGGGGCAAGCGTCTGCGCAAGCACCGCACTCGATGCAAGCGTCAGCATCGATAACATACTTGCCATCGCCTTCAGTGATAGCTTCAACGGGGCATTCTGAAGCGCAAGCGCCGCAGCTGATGCAATCGTCATTGATAATGTATGCCATTGTGATCTTCCTCCTTAACAGTTTTTCAAGAACATTGTAACACATTATTTTAAAAATGCAAGAGGTTTTTTATGCAAATTATCCTTCAATATCTTTCAAAGCTTCGATTTCTTCTTTTGCAACGCGGATTTTTGCGTCTTTAACCAATTTTACATCTCTTCTGTCAAAAACTTTCGGCTGAGCATCGGGGTTGCTGTTGAGCTGAACCTTGAGTTTGCCTGTCAGAAGGCTGAAATCAACAACCGTTCCCGCGCCCTCGCTTGTTTCAACAATTGCGCCGGGCTTGGGAGTTATTTTGAGAAGATATTCATAGGCGTTCTGCTCATATTTGAGGCAACACATAAGTCTGCCGCAGGCTCCGCTGATTTTTGTGGGGTTAAGTGAAAGACCCTGCTCTTTTGCCATTTTGATTGAAACGGGCTGAAATTCGCCGAGAAAACTGCTGCAGCAGAAGGGCCTGCCGCAGATGCCAAGACCGCCGAGCATCTTGCTTTCATCTCTGACGCCTATCTGACGAAGCTCGATTCGGGTTTTGAAAACGCCCGCAAGATCTTTGACAAGCTCTCTGAAGTCAACTCTGCCGTCGGCAGTGAAATAGAAAAGCACCTTGCCGCCATCAAAGGTATATTCAACATCAACAAGCTTCATTTCAAGGCCGTGGTTGGCTATTTTCTGCTGACAAATCGTGAAAGCATCCTTTTCTTTTGCTTTGTTTGCGAGATACTGATCGATATCTTTTTGATCTGCAATTCTGATAAGCTTTTTGAGCGGTTTTATTATCTGCTCGTCGTCTATCTCTCTGTTATCCATTGCAACCTCGCCGCATTCAATGCCGCGAACGGTTTCAACTATAACTCTGTCTCCTTTTTTTAACTGCTGTCCGTCGGGGTCAAAGTAGTAGACCTTACCTACCTCTTTGAAACGGACACCTATAACTTCTGCCATATTTACCTCCTGATTGAACGCAGCTTTGTGCAAAGCGCAGTTACCATAAGATTGTGATTTGCGTTGAGCTTCAGCGAATTCATAAGGCTGTCTGAAGCTTCTATAAGTTCAAGCAACGAGCGGCGGCTGAGCTTTGAAGAAAGCTCGGCGGGCAATTCGCCGAAATCGGCGCTGCCGTCGTCTGCCGAATATTTAATTCTTAATGCGGCGGCAAAAATCTCCTGAATAACGGGCAGTGCCGCACGCAGAAGCTTCTGATCTTTTTCAAAAACAGAAGCGGCTTTGACTATTTCCATATCGTTGAAGTCAACAACGGCTTTTGCAACTCCGCTTGCCGCGTCAACAACCTTTTCGCGGGGCAGTTCATCGCTTTCTGATGAATATGCCTGACCGAGATTGTATACGGTTGCTCGGGAAAGCACGGTTGACAAAAATCCCGATTTTGAAGAGCAGAGCAGAATGAAATTAACATATGCAGGCGGCTCTTCAAGAATTTTGAGTATTGCATTCTGACCTTCAACGCCCATTGTGTGGGAATTTTCAAGGATAAACACCTTTCTGTCGGCTTCGTTGGGCACTATATGGGCTTTGTTTCGGATTTCGCGCACGATATCAACCTTGAAAGCCTTGGGTTTATCTTCAACTGAATATATAAGAATATCCGCGTGCGAATCTGCCATAGCCTTTTTGCAGTCGGAGCAAACGCCGCAAGGCACTTCTCCGCCCGACGAGCAGACAAGAGCGCAGGCAGTCTTTTTGGCAAGAGCTATTCTCTCTTCAACGCCTGAGCCTTCGTAAATCACTGCGTGGGGGAAGCGTGAGCACTGAAGAGAAGCGGATATTGATTTTTCAAGCGGATTGTTTATGTCAAACATTTTTATGCACCTTAAAGTTTGATGAACTTCTCAACATCAACAACAAAAACGGTTGCGCCGCCAACGGTAACCTCAACCGCTCTTGAGATGAATCCCTCTGTCATAAAAGAAGGTGTGGGAGCAACCATCTGAGTGCGTTTGCGTGAAAATTCACTGATGATGGCTATAACATCGTCAACCTTATCTTCGTCGGTTCCGATAAGCAGAGTTGAGTTGCCCGCTCTGAGAAAACCGCCTGAGGTTGAAAGCTTTGTTGCGCCGTAGCCCTTGTGGGTCAGCTCGCTGAGCACGCTGGGGCAATCGTCGTTGTTGATAATCGCAATAATAAGCTTCATAAATGATTCTCCTTTCATTTGTTGAAAATTGAAATATTTCTTTCAATAACCTTTCTTCCGCGCCATTCATACGCTCTTGCATAAAGCTCGCAACCTGAAGAAATATGAGGAACGGGTGAAGAGAGGAATTCTTCTAAGGGAGTTTCTGCGGCATCTTTGTTCATCGGGCAAACATCCTGACAGATGTCACAGCCCCACACGCAGCCGCAGTCTTTCATAAGCTTTTCTTCCTCTTCGGAAAGAACGCCTTTTTTCTGGGTTATTTCCGAAAGGCAGATTGATTTTTTGAATTCTTCGCACGAAAGCGCACCCGAAGGGCAGGCTTCAATGCATTTTTTGCATCCGATGCAGTTTTTTTGAATGTGTGTTTCACAATTGGTATCGAGTGTTGTTACAATTTCGCCGATGAATACATATGAACCGTATTTTGGAGTTATCAGAAGAGTGTTCATTCCTCTTGCGCCGAGACCTGCATTGCAGGCGGCTCTGACTTCGGGGATGGGCGAATTATCGGCAAATGCCTCAAATTTATGCTCGGGATAAATCTCACGGAGTTTTTCTGCGGCAGATTCAAGCCTCGAAAGAGCAACTGTGTGGTAATCTGTGACCACAGCATATTTTGAAACATTGCTGTTTATATAGTTTTCTTCGCTGAGAAGATACGGAAAGCAAGCAACGATAACCGTTTTCGAGTTTTCGGGCAAACGGCTTTTTGCTCTGCATTCTATAAGACCGTCTTTTATTGAGTCAAACGGACAGATTCCCCAGAGCGGAGAAATATCATCCATTATTTTTTTGAAATGCAAGTTATCACCCCACAGCCTGAGCGAGAGCTATCATTACGGGAAGAGTGATGATTGAAATGAAGCTGACAATCGCAACGGTCTGAGATGCAAGGCCTGTGTTACGGTCATATTTTGCGGCAAACATAACGGTGTTGTTTGCTGTTGGTGCGCCTGCCGATATCGAAAGAGCAACAAGCAGTGAACCGCCAATGCCTGCAAATTTGAACGCCGCTATAAGGAGCAGGGGAAGAATAATGAGCTTTACGAGAGCAACGGCAAAAATACGCCAATTTTTAAAGATGCTTCTGAAGTTTGTGTTGGCGATATATGTGCCGAAAATAAGCATTGCAACGGGAGTGTTGAGGCTTGCAATATAGTTCATCGGCTTTGAGATGATTTCGGGAAGCTGAACCGAAAGAAGAAAAAGAGGCAGACCGATGATAACGGAAATCACGCCTGGGTTGAGAATAAGTTTTTTGAAATCAAACTTAATCTTTTCGCCTTCTTTTCCCTTGGTTATTGTGTATATACCGTGGGTGAAGCTGAACACCTGAAATGAAATAATTACAGCCGAGCAATAGAATACGCCCTCGTTGCCGAGCACCGCGCCCGCAAGAGGAAGCGCCATATATCCGCAGTTTCCGTAAGCGCATGAGTATTTATAAATGCATCTTTGGTCTTTGGGGCAACGGTTGAAAACCGCAGCCGATATTGATGCGGAAACAATGTGAAGAATAAAACCGCAGCCCATTGCTATGAAAAGGCTTTTTGCCGTTTCTTTGTTATACTCAAGCGAAAGAAAGCTTTCGATTATAACAGCAGGAGTGATGATATAAAAAAGCAGGTCTGTGCAACTTTTCGCAACCTTCTCGGTGTAAATACCAACTTTATCAGCTATTGCGCCAACGGCAACAAGGATATAGAGAATGGCAACCTGCTCACTTGCAATGAGAACATTCTGTAAAAACATTTATTACTCCTCTGAGGTTTTTTCTTCCGTTATTTCTTTTGTTGTTTCTGCGGGCTTTTCAACTCTGTCCGTAAGCTTTGCAAATGCGGTAACGGATATGAAAAGAGCTGTTGTGAGGTCGCAGATATCAACGGGTGAATATTCATAAAGAAGCCCTGTCTGGCCCGAAAGAGTTACTATAACTCTGGGAACAAAGCAAACAGCCGCAAGAAGAGCGGCGGGCAGACCGTAGCTTGCAAGCTTCCATTCGCAGTTTTTTGCATCGATTTTTGCATTAACCTGAGCGAATGCCATAAAGAACAGTATGCTGAAAACAAGCATAAGAAGCTCGAAGGTGAGGTCTGATACCTTGAGATAGCTGATGGTGCGGGAAAAACGGAAAATCATTCTTGCGATGCACCATAAAACGGGAGCAAGAGAAATGAGCTTATGCTCAGAACCGTTTGATTTGCCCGAAAGAAGAGAAAGTGCAAGGGCGATAAAGAATATTGCGCTCAGCGAAGCGAAAGCAGCCTGAGCATAGAAAATGATTTTTTCGGTGTTCCACATCGCAGTTCCGTCAAAGGTGTGCTGAACAATGGGATCGAAGTTTCCGCTTGCGTTCATAATGCATCTGAAGCCGTCATAAAACGCTCCGAGACCTGCAATCAGCGATGCTGCGCCGAACAAAGGCTGTTTTCTGACTTCACGGTCAAAATCAAGCTTTTTTCTTTTTGAAATTCCGAGCACGATAATTGCAACAATTGCGAGCGCAAGAACGGCGCCGAGAGCATATACGCTCAGGTTGATTTCTGAGTAAAAGCCCGTTTTGTCGTTTTCAATCACCGTGAAAAACTGAACTGTTCTGAGGATAACGGCAACTACGGTTGCAGCAGCAAAAATTGCTGAACCCATGCCGAAACCTTTTTTTAACGAAAGGCTGTTCATTTTTTGATTACCTCTTATCTGTTGGTTATGGTAGTATATCCGCTCTTGAGATTGTTGTTTTTGTATGCAGGTCTGATGATTTTTCCGCCGGTTACGATTTCTTCAATTCTGTGAGCCGACCAGCCCGCAACTCTTGCAACTGTGAAGATGGGGGTGAAAAGATCGGGCGGAATGTTGAGCATTTTATAGACAAGACCCGAATAAAGGTCAACATTGGCGCACATTGCCTTTTTAGCAACCGATTTATGGCTGTTGAATATTTCGGGGGTGAGCTGCTCTATAAGATTGAGAAGTCTGAACTCATCTTCAAATTCCGTTCCTGCAGAAAATTCCTGAGCTTTAGCTTTGAGAATTTTTGCTCTGGGATCTGAAAGAGTATAAATTGCGTGACCCATACCGTAAACAAGACCTGAGCGGTCACCTGCTTCTTTCTTCATAACCTTTCTGATGAAATCGGCAACTTCACCTTCGTTTGTGATATCGTTCACGCCATTTTTGAAGTGGTCAACCATTTCAGAAACTTTTATGTTTGCACCGCCGTGCTTGGGGCCTTTAAGCGAGCTGACACCGCCCGCAAGAGCAGCATAGGTGTCTGTTCCGCTTGAGGTGAGAACTCGTGTTGTGAAGGTTGAGTTGTTACCGCCGCCGTGCTCAGCGTGAAGCATAAGGCAAACATCAAGAAGCTTTGCTTCTCTGTCTGTGAACTGTTTGTCGGCTCTGATTGAGCGAAGAATGCTCTGAGCCGTTGTGTGCTCGGTTTTCATCGGATGAAGATACATACTCTTGCGGTAATAGTTTCTGCGCTTTACCTGATATGCATATACCATGATTGCGGGAATCTGAGCAATAACGTGAATGCACTGACGAAGAACGTTTTCGAGCGAAGTGTCATCAGGGGTTGAATCGTATGAATAGAGAGAAAGAACGGATCTCGAAATCTTATTCATAATATCGGGCGAAGGAGCCTTCATTATCATATCTTCAATGAAATCTTCGGGAAGCTCACGGCATCTTGCGAGCGTTGCCGTGAAGTTCTGAAGCTGTTCTTCGGTGGGGAGAGAGCCGAAAAGAAGAAGATAGACAACCTCTTCGAAGCCGAAGCGGTCTTCTTCCATACAAGCGTTGACAATATCCTCCATATTTATGCCTCGGTAATAGAGATGGCCTTCTCTGGGAACTTTTTCACCGTCGTCAATATAATAACCTTCAACAGTGCAGACATTGGTGATGCCCGCCATAACGCCCGTGCCGTCTGAATTTCTGAGACCTCTTTTTATGTTGAAATGCTCATAATCGGAAGGGTCGATATAGTTATTTTTGCGAATTTCTTCGCATAAAGTTTTAATATCCTGTTCGTGAACCTGCGATTTAATGGTAGACATATTCGGTACCTCCGTTTCTATATAAAAAATACATCCTATCCCATTATAGATAATATATTATAACTCTATATTATATAAAAGTCAAGAAAGGATGATTAAAATGCGTATAAACATTATTCTGGGAATTTTCGTTGCGCTTTCGCTTATACTCTGCCCCATTGCGGCATTGGGTGAAAGCGAAGAAACCGCAGCGGAGATTGTTGAATCCGTGAATGAAGAGGAGCAGTATATTTCTGTTATGTCGCCCTCAACGGGCAAAGTGAGCAGAGTTGATATGCGTGAATATATTGTTGGCTGCGTTGCTGCGGAAATGCCCGCAACATATCATTCAGAGGCACTCAGGGCTCAGGCGGTTGCAAGTTATACATATGCGAAAAAGGTTATTGAACAGAACAAAAAAATTTCACCTTTTGATGCCGATATAACTGACAGCTCCGATACCCATCAGGGTTATATTGATAAAAATGCCCGAAAAGAAAAATGGGGCAATAAATATGAGGAGTATGAAGAGAAAATCAGTTCTGCCGTTGACTCTGTTTTCGGGTCGTATATGGAATACAAGGGTGAAACCGTGCTCGCTGTTTATCATTCAGTCAGTGCCGGCTCAACCCAAAGCGCAGAAAATCTTTGGGGAGAGGAGATTCCGTATCTTCAGAGCGTTGAAAGCCCCGGCGACAGACTTTCGCCCGATTACATAAGTGAATCTTTTTTTGATAAAGAAGAATTTTCAGCTCTTCTGAAGGAATGCGGAGTTATCCCTTCGGGTGATGAAGAGGATTGGCTTGAAGAAATAAAAATCAATGCAGACGGCTATGCTTCTTCGGTTGTTGTCTGCGGCAGAGAGATTTCCGCTTCAAAATTCAGAGAGATATTTTCTCTCAGAAGCACCTGCTTTGAGATTGATTGTTCCGGCGGCGGTTTTACCGTTCGATGCAAAGGATACGGTCACGGCGCGGGGATGAGCCAATACGGTGCAGATTATATGGCGAGGCAAGGGAGCGGTTGGCGCGAGATACTTATGCATTATTATCAGGGCGTTGAAATAAAAGCAGAATAACGGGATAAAATATAAAAAACTGCGGAGGAAAAAATATGAAAAAAGTTGTTATAAGCGTTGACAGCGCGGCGGATATACCGCAGAATATCGCTGAAGAATATGGGATTGAAATTATGCCTATGCACGTTGTTTTTGGCGGAAAAGAGAAGGCTGACGGCAAGGATATCAATGCATCTGAAATTTTTGATTATGTTGAGAATGCAGGCGAAATTCCGAAAACTTCGGCAGTTTCTCCGGGTGAATACACCGATTATTTTGAAAATCTTCTTAAAACTGCGGATGATGTTGTTCATCTTTCGTTCTGCTCAGAGCTTTCATCAACCTTCCGCAACGCAAAAATGGCGGCAGAAATGCTTGGAAATGTTTATGTTACAGATACTCTCAGCCTCGGCGGCGGCATATCACTGCTTGCGCTCAAAGGCTGTGAAATGCGCGATAAAGGAATGAGCGCAAAAGAGATAAACGAGGAATTATCCGCTCTCATTTCCAAGGCGAAGGTCAGCTATCTGCTTGATAATATTGATTTTCTCAGGCGCTCGGGCAGATGCTCTGCGGCTGCGGCATTCGGCGCAAATCTTCTTTCAATAAAGCCTTGCGCCGCAATGGTTGACGGCAAGATAGAGATTATCAAAAAATACAGGGGAAAAGCAAAAGCCGTTCGCCTGAAATACACAGACGAACAGCTTGAAAACCGCAGTAATATTGACTTTTCAGCCGCATTTATCTATCATTCGGGTGTTGATAAATCCGAACTTTCCGCCATTGAAGAACTGCTCAGAAAAGCAGGCTTTGAGCGGATTATAACCGCTTTCACGGGCTGTATGATAAGCCTTCACAGCGGAAGAAATGCGCTGGGAATTCATTATTTATTTCTCTAAGAAATCAAGAGTAACCTTGCAAAGCTCATCGGCTCTGTTTTCGATGCACTGGTGTCCGCCGCCCTCAACATTGTGTGTTGTTGCATCGGGGAACGCGGAGTTCATCTGGTCTTTCATTGTTGAATTAAGAATTATATCGTTGCTTGCCTGACAGAGTAATACGGGGCAGGCAATTTTTTCTGCATCTTCAAGGTTTGTGGGTTTGACGGTATACATCATTTCACAGATTCCTGCGCCGAAGCCGTCGTGCTGAACGGCGTCCGTAACGCCCGAAACATCATAATCCATTGCAAAATCCCAATCGTTTGTTGCAAAATAAATGATGAGCTTAACGAGAAAATCAATCTTCGTGCCGTATTTGAAAAATACATTCATAACAGCTTCCATAGGCTTTGAAGTGATAAGCCCTTCAAGGAATGCGGGAAATTCGCTCTGAGGTGCGGGGCAATAAAGAAGAAGAGCCTTAACGGGGTTTTCTTCCGCAATGTTAACGGCGATTCCGCCGCCCATTGAGTGACCCGCAACAATCCATTCATCCATCGGCGCAATGCTCTTCATAAGCTCTGTTATAAGAACTTCACGCTCAACAACCGTTTCAACATCGGTTTCTCTTGTGCTGAATCCGAAGTTGGGAACATCAACGAGAACGCACTCGTAGCCTTCGGCAGAGAGCTTTGCCGCCATATTTCTCCAGGCATATGTTGAGCAGAGGAAGCCGTGAATCATCATTATTCTGCCCTTGCGAGCGCCTTCGGCGGGAATAACTCTGTAGTGAATATCATAATCGCCGTATGTAAAATATTGGCTGTCTTCATAGGGCTTGAAATTTGTGTCAACAGCCGCAGAAGCGAAAAGCGAAAAAGATGAGAAGAGAATTGAAATAACGCAAATTATGCTGAGAATTTTTTTCATTGGTATGTCTCCTAAACTGCATTTATAATTGATGATACCGCTTCAAAAGCTATCGAAATCATCATGAATGTGAAGCCGATCATAGGCCCGAGTGAAATCAGAAGGCTGATTATCGGAATCAGCTTTTTCTTGCGAAGAATGATGTCAAGAACAGCAAACAAAACGCCACAGGGGAGCACAAAAATTATGCACAGAATAACAGGTATAACAAGCATTCCGATTGTTCCCGCAACAAAATATGTAAAAAAGGGGAAAATCAGGCTGATTGCCCCGAGGGGTATTTTCTGAACAACCGATTTGAACTTTTCCATAGTTACGCTTTGCCTGTTGAGCCGAACCCGCCTGCACCTCTTGAGGTTTCGTCGAGTTCATCGGCTTCAACGGGAGTTATAAGCGAAACTGGCATTATAACAAGCTGAGCAATGCGCTCATCGGGGTTAATCGTATATGCCTCTTTGAGCTGATTTATAACACCAACGCAGATTTCGCCTCTGTAGTCGCTGTCGATAACGCCAACAGAATTGAGCAGACCTATGCCGTGTTTGATTGCGAGACCGCTTCTCGCAAAAACAAAGGCTCCAAGCTCTGCTGAAGGGAGTTCAATGGCGATTCCCGTGGGAATAACCGCTTTTTCGCCGCCTTCAAGGGTGATCGGTTCGTCAATGCAGGCATAAAGATCCATTCCTGCGCTGCCGGGTGTTGCTCTGAAAGGGATTTTTGCGTTTTCTCTGAGTTTTTTTATCTTGAAAGTTTCCATTATCTTGTTTTGTTCTCCTTATACATTTCTTCGGGAGATATCTTTTTATGAGGACAGGGTATGGGCTCTCTGACAGCAACGGCGGGTTCTGCCCAACGAACTGCGTTGATGATGATTCGCTGAACATATTCGTTGTGGAAGGTGGGATTGCTTTCGTGGCCGGGCTGGAAATAGAAAATTTTGCCGAGGCCTCTCTGCCAGCAGCAGCCCGAGCGGAAAACTTCACCGCCCGCAAACCAGCCGAGGAAAACAATTTCATCGGGCTTGGGTATATCAAACTGCTCGCCGTACATCTCTTCAACATCAAGGCTGAAATGAGGCGGAATGCCTTTTGCAATGGGATGCACGGGGTTTATATTCCAGATGCGTTCTCTGTCGCCGTCTCTCCAGCGAAGATTGCAGGTTGTGCCCATAAGCGATTTGAAAATCTTTGAATGATGGCCTGAATGAAGAACAACAAGCCCCATGCCTGCAAGCACGCGCTTATGTATCTTCTCAACAAGCTTATCGGGAACTTTATCGTGAGCCATATGACCCCACCAGATAAGAACATCAGTGTTTTCGAGAACCTCATCCGAGAGGCCGCATTTGCGCTGAGAAAGGGTTGCTGTGCGGATTGAGAAATCTTCCTGAGATGAAAGAAAATTCTTTATGCAGCCGTGGATACCTGCGGGGTAAACACCCGCAACTTCATTGCTGAGCTTTTCGTGAACGCCTTCATTCCATACGGTAACATTAATCATAGCTGTATCTCCTTATCTTAATTTTTTCATTATTTCTTGCGAAGCGGCAACGATTTTTGCGGCCGTGGGTTTGGTAATCAAATCCATTTCGCCCATAAATTCAATATAAGTGCCGTCAAATCTGTGTTTGAAACGGTAGAGACCGAAGAGGGGATTGTTCTCATCAATAACGCCCGCAACGCCTCTGAAATCATAGATTTTGCAACCTTCTTCAATTGCCCATTTAATCATTTCCCACTGAAGAAGATAATTCGGCATAACTTTTCTGTTTGAATTGGATGATGCGCCGTAGAAATACCACACCTTGTCGCCCCATAAAACAGAAATTGCGCCTGCGATGGGCTCGCCTTCATAATATGCCATATAAAGCCTTGCTTTATCACCAAAAACATCAAGAATTTTTGCGAAATATGCGGCTGAACGAAGCTCAAAACCGTCTCTTTCGCAGGTTTCTTTCATTATTTCATAGAAGGTTTCGGCCATTTCACTGCCATGGATTTTAATTTCAACATTGTTTTTGAGGGCAATTCGGATTTTTCTTCTGTGGTCTGAATGAAAAGCCGCAAAAACCTCGTCTTCATTTCTTCCGTTAAGCAGAATTCTGATAACGCAACGGCACTGAAAATCTTCGAAATTTATCGTTTTACCCTTGAATTTAAAGCCCTGAGAAAGAGCAATCGCTCTGTATTCTTCGTTGTCGTCGGGAACGTCCTTATCAATTTTCAGTTCGTATGCATTGTATTTCTTGCCCTCTTGTTTTGCTGCTTCAACAAGTGCGCAAAAGGTTTCTTTATCGTTGAAATCGCAAACGGGGCCTCGGGGGGCATACATCATATGATACGGAAGCTTCGAGATTTTGCGCAGCAAAACCGAAAGAGTGCCCGTGATTTCGCCGCTGTCGTTTCTGCAGATAACGCCGAACCATTTCCAATCGTTTTTGACTTTGCCCCAAAGGGATGTCTGAAGAAAATGTCCGTTTTCGTGCTTTTCGCTGAATGTGTCAAGCTCTGCAGCGTTGTTTATATCAACAATCTGTGTTTTCACTTCTTATCCTCGCAATCAAATATAATTAATATTATTATAGCCTAATGGTTAACGAAATGCAAGATATCGTATTTATGATTGATATTAAAAAATAATAATTTAAAAATTTTTGAAAAAACTATTGCTTTTTTTGTCGATTAAAGCGATAATATAAAGGAATATGTTACAGGAAAGGAAGTTTTTATGGAATCCATACTTAATTTTGATTTGGCCATATTCGAATTCTTTCAGAATTATATCAGAATGGAATGGCTCAATCCCATTATGAAGATTATAACAACCCTCGGCGACGAAGGCATTTTCTTCATTGTTCTCGGCGTTGTGATGCTCTTATTCAAGAAAACAAGAAAAGCAGGCCTTGTTTGCCTCGGTTCTCTTCTTGTTATGACTCTTCTCAACAACGAGCTTATCAAACCTATCATGGAAAGACCCAGACCCTACAACCTCACAATTCTTCCTCAGGCTGCACAGAAGGCTTTTGAAGAATACGGCAGAGAATATGACTGGATCGGTTTCTTCGGAAAGATTGATTGGACTATCGACAGATTCCCCGGTTTTGCAGAGAAATGGAATGCAGGCTATGTTTGGCCCGATATCGTTGAACATATGAGTTCAAAATCGCTTTCATTCCCCTCAGGCCACACTTCATCGGCATTCACCTTCGCAATGGCAATTGCAATGGTTCTCAAGAAGAAGGGCGTTTCAATCGCTGCTTTCATCTTCGCATTCCTTATGGGTGTTTCAAGAGTTTATGTCGGCGTTCACTACCCCACAGACGTTATCGTGGGCGCATTTGTGGGCATCCTTTATGCGATTATCGGCTACTTCATTTTTGCAAAGCTTTATGATGCTGTTTACCCCAAAATCGAAAAAGCAATTGCAAACAAAAAATCAAAGAAAAAAGCATAAAACATAAAAAGCAAACCATCCGTTTCAGATGAATCGGATGGTTTTTGTTATATAAAAAACGCCGAAACCGAAACGGTTTCAACGGAAAGATTTATAAAAAAGAAATAGCCCTTGACTGATGTTTCTTTACACAATCAATCAAGGGCTATTTCTGAGAACTCTTAGTATCTAACATCTTTGGTTAACCTCTCTTTCTGCGATATTGTCCAATCTTAAATTGTTCGATTTTTGTTTTTCGCTTCTTTTAAGATTGTGGTTCAAGACCTTTTGTTTTGAATTTTTATAGGTCTTGAGGTTTTACCTTCTCATTGGTATCACCCTTTCCTTGACTATAATATAGCATAGATTTTCAGCGTTTTCAAGACGGAAATTTGTACAAAGTTAACTTGTTCAGCTTGTATGAAACGGAGAATTTTGGCTATTGTGCCTATAAAGACTGCGTTTTTTATTGACATTGAATAAAATATAGGTTATTATTATACTGTTGGGGTTTATAAAACCCCTTCTTTTTTTGCGTTTTTTTATTTGCAAAATTTTTTCAAAAGCAATGAACCGATTTAAATTTTCCTTCGTCTAATGGGTGAAAGGCAAAAAAATGATTGTCTTCCGTAAAAAGACAAAAGGAGAATTATTATGAACTCAATCATCTCAATCATTATGGCACTTGTTATCACCGTTTCCAATCTTTTCGGTTTTGCACCTGTGACGGAATTTTTCGAAAAACTGTTTTTTGATGACATTGTAGGCGAGGAGATATACACGGAAGAGCTTCCTCAAAAGCCTTTCGATGAAGAAACTTCAACCGAAACCGAAGAAAACCTTGGTTCCGAAAACGAAAATCTTAACGCCGATGCACCCGAAGTTAAGCTTGTTCCCGCAGAAGGCTCAACAACCGTTATCGATGAAAACACAAAGATAATAACGGGCTTGAAGCAATTTATCAGCGAGTTTGAATTCAGAGAGGATTTTGTTGCCGTTGACGGTGACGGTTATTATGAAACAGAATATCCTTCATCGAAATTCAAAGGTTTCACAGGCACGGGCACAAAGATAAAGCTTTATGATAACACAAACCCTGAAGAACCTGTTGCAGTGTATACAGTTGTTATCTATGGCGATGTTAACGGCGATTCAATAGTAACTGCAACCGACAGCGCCTGCATCGACGAAGAGTTTAACGGCAAAACAAATTGGTCACAACAGCAGAGCGAAGAATACAATTTTTATAAAACTATGGCGGCAGATCTGAATAAAGACGGCATTGTGAATGCTGATGACAGCGTTATTATCGGCGATTCTGCAGCAGGTATTCGAACAATTGATCAGGTTTCGGGCAATGCGGTTCGCAACTGAAAACACCAATCTGAAAACCTTACTGATAAAAAATCAAGAACCGTAACAAATGTTACGGCGCTGCAAGGGGCTATTTAAGTATAATTCATCTGCGTGCTCGTTGTGTGCTGCTTGCGGGTTTAATTTATCTATAATAAGTCCCACGCCCTAAAAACGCTTCCCCGAAGCGTTTTCTTAACGGGCTTTCGAATCCCTTGCTTTTAAAAAATTAAGAACCGTAACTGATGTTACGGTTCTTAATTGGCGCGCTGCAAGGGATTCGAACCCCTGACCTTTTGGTTCGTAGCCAAACACTCTATCCAGCTGAGCTAGCAGCGCATATTCTGTTTTGAGCGGGCTTTCGCCTCACTGCCCAAGTATATTATCATATCTCTGCAAAAAAATCAACACTTATTTTGAAAAAAATTCAGTTTTTTCATTTTTCATTGTTTTTGCACAAAAAAGGACAGCCATAAGGCTGTCCCTGCATATATTCTGATAATAAATCAAAATCCACCGCCGACGGTGATTATATAATCGATTTTTGCATCAGCCTTGTCAATCATAATTCCGCTGATGTCAATGCGTTTCATTTCGGGGTCGCAGGTGTATTTCCACGAGCCTTTTTCGATAATTCCGTTTTGATTGATTTTTACCTTGACGGTTGCGTTGACATAATTTACTTTTATATCTGCGTTTTCAAGATCAACCTTGAACTGCGGAAATTCGGCGAGAACCCTTGAAATATCGCCGAGAACGGATATTGCGTGGCCAACGGTGCCATCGTGTTCATTGGCGTGAATGCCGTCGGTCTGATTTTTCATTGTCATTTCAACAACGGTGTAGTTTCCGCTTTTGTATGCCTTGATGCTCTTTGCATCCGATGCTTCAAGGTTTGCAAATCCGCCCGTTATGCCGTCAAAATTCAGCGCATTCTTTTCGATAACCGATGCGATGGCGGGTTCAAGAATTTTAATGAAAAATCCGAGCGCGCCGTCGCCGTCGTTGATAATAAGCTCATCGAGCACCATAATCTGAGTTGATTTTGCGCTCGGGTTGGATTTTTTTGCGGCTTTTTTATAAAAATCAATAATCTGCTCGTTTGTCCATTGCGAAGGGTCATCGGCAAGAGCGGATGTTGATTGTTCGACAGCTGTTGTTTCTTCTGCGGTTTCGGAGCTTACGCTTTCGGTAACATCGGGGGAGGGCGCAAGCGTTGTTTCAGGCTCGGAATAACCGTTTGTTTCGGGTATATTATCGGGTGTTTCTTCTTTTTTGCTGCATGATGTGAAAGAAAACGCCATTGTTAACGCTGTTAAAACCGCAAAAATTTTTTTCATATTTGTCACACCTCAGACCTTTTTATTTTATTCTATATCACTGAAAAAGCGGTGTCAATTGATAATACAAACAATAAAACCCGATTTGTTTTGTAACATATTACGATTTGTCGGCATTTGACATCGCGGGCGCAATGTGATATATTGTTCAAAGTTTGAAAAAGAGGTGCTTTATATGGCTTTATATAAGAACAGAATTGATTTGCATATGCATACTTTCGGCTCGTTTGACGGCAACTATCCTGCGGCGGATATGTGCGCTTCTGCGGTTGCGAACGACCTTTCGGTTATTGCGATAACAGACCATTTTGACGTTGATTTTTTTGAAAGACATAATCTTGACAGCCGCCAGAAAACAAGCTACGAGGATATTCTTTCGGCAAAAGAAAAGTTTGACGGCAAAATTACTCTTCTCAGGGGCATTGAAATGGGTCAGCCGACCTATGACCTTGAGCTTACGGAAAAATCGCTCGCAAGATATGAATATGATTTTGTTATCGGTTCAATTCATAACCTTCGTGAAAACCCCGATTTCAGCGATTTTGATTATAAAAATATGACCGAAAACGAGATATATTCATTGCTCGACAGGTATTTTGAAGAGGAGCTTATTCTCGCAAAATGGAGCGGATTCGACACCTTTGCACACCTTACTTATCCTATGAGATATATTGTTCAGGCGGGCAGAAACGAAATTGAGCTCAGCCGTTATGATGATATCACCGATGAAATTTTCAAAACGCTTATCGCAAACGGAAAAGCCCTTGAAATCAACACAAGCGGTCTGCGCCAGCCCATCGGCAAAACGATGCCCACAGAAAATTATGTTCGCCGTTTCAGAGAGCTCGGCGGTGAGCTTCTCACCCTTGGTTCGGATGCGCATTTCACCGAGCACGTCGGCGCGGGTATCGACAGCGGATACGAAATTGCCGAAAGAAGCGGTTTTGAGTATGTGACATATTTCAAAGACCGCAAACCAGTACAGATTAAAATTGAAAAATAAAGCGAACGGCTCACAGGGGATAATTGCCTTGTGAGCCGTTTTTATCTTTATTGACATTTAAGAGTAATAGTATTATAATAATTTAGATTATAATGCAAAATGCGTTTTTGCGCCCTGAAACCAAGAAAGGCTCGTGATTGTTTGAAAAGGAAACTTTATTTCTTTCAAGTGAATTATCCTTACGGCAAATCCGCTCATCTGCCTTATACGGCGGGTCAGCTTGCGGCATATGCCTTCGCGGATAAGGATGTTTCCGAGAATTACTGCCTTGAAAATATATTCTTTTTAAGAGAGCCCGTTGAAAGCGTGCTTCAGAAAATCAAAAATCCGTTTATCGTTGCCTTTTCAACCTATATCTGGAATTGCAATTTCAACAAAGAGGTTGCAAGAAGAATAAAAGAAAAATATCCTGAGTGTATCATCGTTTTCGGCGGCCATCATGTTGCGCCCGGCGGCGGTATGCTTGAAGAATGCCCGTATATCGATTATCTTCTTCACGGTGAGGGTGAAATAATTTTTCGCCGTCTTATGCGTGCGATAATCGGTCTTGACGATGCAAAAGAAATTCCCGGAATTTCAATGAGAAGCGAAAACGGAATTTTAACAAACCCTGAGATGATTTCGGGCGAATGCGATTTTCCGTCGCCTTATCTTAACGGCTATTTTGATAAAATCATTGCCGAAAATCCCGAAACGGAGTTTATGTCCATTATCGAAACTTCAAGAGGCTGCCCCAATTCCTGCGCATATTGCGACTGGAGCAATATGAAATCGAAAATCCGTAAATTTCCGATTGAAAGAATTTACGGCGAGATTGAATGGATGAGCAAAAACAAAATTCACGGTCTCGGCGGTGCGGATTCAAACTTCGGAATGTTCAGGCGTGACGAAGAAATTGTTGATAAAATCGTTGAAGCAAAACAGAAAACGGGATATCCGCTGTTTTTTCAGACATCCTATGCAAAAAACAGCAGCAAAACAGTTTTCGATATGAGCCTCAAGCTCGAAAAAAGCAGAATGAACAAAGGCGTTACGCTCTCGTTTCAGTCGATGAGCCGTGAGGCGCTCAAAAACATAGGTAGAGAAAACATAAGCATCGAATATTATTCCGAGCTTATGAAGATGTATAACAATGCGGGTGTTGCAACATATACAGAGCTTATTCTCGGCTTGCCCGGCGAAACTTATGAAAGCCTTGTTGACGGCATTGATGAGCTTCTCAATCTCGGTCAGCATAATTCGATATATATTCACAACTGCGAGCATCTTCCGTGTTCGATTATGGCGCAGAAGGATTATGTTGAAAAATATAAAATCCAAACCTCGCGCATTCCTCTCAATCAGCCCCACAGAGAAACAGACGATGCCGACGATATCCCTGAATTTTCAAGCATCGTAACCTCAACCTGCTCAATGACGGCGGATGATTGGAAAAAGATGAATCTTTTTTCGTTTATGATTCAGAGCTGCCACCATATGGGTCTTCTGCAGTTTTTTGCGCTTTATCTTTGGAATGAGGGGCTGTGCTCATACAAAGAATTCTACACCTCGGTGCTTGAATATTTTCTTGCTCACCCCGAAACCGTTGCTGGCGGAATCTTTTCAAAAATCAGCGCTTGTCTTGATGAGGTGCTTTGTGAAAAAGGCACTCTGAGCATTGCGGATGAAAGATTCGGCAGAGTTCAGTGGACTTTTGAAGAATATGCATTCCTTGCCGCAGTTTATGATATTGAAAAATTCTATGCTGAAATAAAGGGCTTTCTTTCTCGTTTTATAAAAGACGGAATCGTTTTTGAAAATCTTTTTAATTTTCAGAAAAATATGATAAAACAGCCCTTTGATGAAAACAAGCGTTTTGATATATCCTTTGATTTTATCGGATATTTTCTCAGCATTCTTGACGGAAAACGCCCGTCGCTCAAAGCGGGAGATTTCAGCGCTGAAATTCATGCGAATCCGTTTGGTTCGTGGGAAGAATTTTCGAAAGTTGTTGCCTGGTACGGCAGAAAAGACGGCAACAGCACTTATATAAAACAATCTCAATCAGAAAGGAGAGGCATCGGCAATGAATAAAAAGAAAGTTTATTTTGTTCAGGTTAACGTAACATACAGCGATTGCTTTTCGTATTTCCCGTATGCATCAGGCTGCATAGCCGCCTATGCGTGGAGAGAAAAAGAAATCAGCGAAAATTATGAGCTTGCCGATATCTTCTGCATAAGGCATAAAACGGCAGAGGTGCTTGAAAAAATTGAAAATCCCGCCGTTGTCGGCTTCTCCTGCTACATCTGGAATATGGAGTATAACCTTCAGCTTGCAGAGATGATAAAGGCGAAATATCCCGATTGCGTTATCGTTTTCGGCGGCCACAATGTGCCTGATGATACAAGCCTTCTCGAAAAATATCCGTTCATTGATGTGCTTATGCACGCAGAGGGCGAAGAGCCTTTCACGTTGCTTCTCAAAGCGCTGAATAACGGATCGGCTTTCAATGTAATCCCCGATATCTCATTCAGAGAAAACGGCGGATATGTTATGACCGAGAAAAAGAAGATTTATGATATCACAGACTATCCTTCACCCTATACCGAAGGCTTTTTTGACAAGCTTTTCGAGGATTTCCCTAATGTCACCTTCCACGCAACTCTTGAAACCAACCGAGGCTGTCCCTACGGCTGCGCTTTCTGCGATTGGTGCTTCACAAAGAAAATCAGACCCTTCCCGATGGAAAGGGTAAAGGGCGATATAGATTGGATTTCAGCTCATAAGATTTCATATTGCTATTGCGCAGATGCAAACTTCGGCATTGATGAGCGTGATATCGAAATTGCGAACTATATTCTTCAGAAGAAAAACGAAAACGGCTATCCTCAGGTGTTCAAGCCCTGCTATGCAAAAAACAGCGACGATACCGTTTTTGAAATCGGCAAAATACTCAACCACAGCGGCATTGACAAGGGCGTTACCCTCGCATATCAGTCGCTTGATGAAAAAACGCTTGAGAATATCGGAAGAAAGAATCTGACCCTTGAGCATTATTCAAACCTCACAGCGAAATATGCCGAAGAAAAAATTCCTACCTATACCGAGCTTATTCTCGGAATGCCTGGCGAAACATACGAAACCTTCTGCAACGGTCTTTGCCGCCTTCTTGAAAACGGTCAGCATAACTCGATGACGGTTTATACCTGTCAGGTTTATTGCAATGCACCCATTGCAAGCAAGGAATACAAAGAAAAATACGGCATCCGCTGTGAAAGGCAGCCGCTCCACGGAATTCATTACACTGCGGATTTCAACGGCGTTCAGGAATACTACGATATCATCGTTGAAACCAAGGATATGAGCAAAGAAATGTGGGTCAAGGCGAATATGTTTTCGGTTTGCCTTCAGAGCTTCCATCATCTCGGTCTGCTTCGCTGTTTTGCCATTTATGCCCGCCACGAGCTCGGCATAAGCTACTATGATTTCTATAACAGACTTCTTGACTATATTTTCAGCGATTCTTCAAAATATATCTATGCTCTTTTTGAAGAAATCCGCCAAAAAACAGCAAACACCGCAACCAGCGACTGGTGCTATCAGAAGGATATTTTCAGCAAAATCGGCTGGTATTTCGAAGAGGGTATTTTCCTTGATTTGCATTATAACCGCGAGAAATTCTGGCCTGAAATCGAGCCTTTTATCTCCTCGCTCGGGATTGACGGCGATGTTTATGAAGAATTGCTCGGCTATCAGAAGGGTATTCTCAGGTTGCCCGCAACGGAAACTGTAACGGTTGAATCGGAATATGATTTCTATTCTTATTTCGAGAATATCTATGATGACCGTTATGCTCCGCTTGAGAAAAAGCGCACCCGCCTTGATATCACTCTTGAAAAGAAGATTGATAACTGGTCGGATTATGCGATTGAAATAATCTGGTACGGCAAGCGCAAAAGCGCAACTCTCTGCACCAACCACAGAGAAACCGTAGAGGTTAACTATTTATAAGAAAGTGTGTTTTGATTTGTCGGTTTTTACAGGCGTAACAATAATGACGGGAACGGTTTCCGAAACGGAAACTCTGCGTCAGACTATAAATACCGTGCTCGAGGTTTGCAACCATGGGGATTTAAAGGAGATACTCATAACTTATCCCGACAGAATAACTCCCGAATGCCTTGAGGTTGTCAATGAGCTTGCGGCAATGGAATGCGATGTGCCGATAAGAGTTTTTGAGCAGAAATATCCGTTTATGGCTTTCGTGAAAGACCTTGTTGAAGCCGCCGAAGGCTCCCATTGTATACTTGTGCCCTCGGATATGGCGCTTGATCTCGGAATGCTTCCCCGAATGATTGAAGGCGCAAAAAAAGAGCCCGACACGATATTTTCTGCATCACGCTGGCTTAAAGACTGCAGATTTTATGATTACGGCAGAGTGAAAAAACTGATAAATTTCTGCGCTCAGAAGTTTCTTGCCGTGCTTTATATGCGCAATCTTACGGATTTCACAAATCCCGTTCAGATTGCTCCTTCCGAGCTTTATAAATCAATCAATTTTGAAGAAACGGGTTTCCCCATCTTTGCCGAAATGATACTTAAGCCCATAAGGCTCGGCTATAAATTCAAGGAATTGCCTACTGATTGTTTTTCAAGAACAGAGGGCAAATCCAGCAACTCCTGGAAGCAGATTTTATCTTATCTCAGGGTTGTTTTACACATCAGATTTATGCCTGAAAAGGATATTCTTTTGGAGGAATACAGAAAATGAAAACTCTTTTTGTTCTGCCACCTCAGTGGTACCCGATGAGCCCCTATCTTTCAGCGGCTCAGCTTACGGGTCAGTTTAAAAAGAACGGGCTGAGTGCGCGCACAAGGGATATGAATGTTGAGTTTTTCAACGATATGCTCAAAAAGGATAAGGTGCTCGAAGCTTACGAAAAAGCGAAGGCTTTCTGCGCCGTGTTTGCCCCCGAAATGGAAAAAGAGGGGTATTGCGAAGAGAATTTTGAGCAGTATTCTCCCGAAATCAAAACAAAGCTTATGCGTTATAAAGCCTGCACCGAATTTTTCAGCGGCGATATTGATGCATATGATGTTGCAAACAGGGTGGAGGATGCCGTTGCGGCCGTCAAAGACAAGGAACGCTTCTATGACCCCGAGCAGCTTTTTGAAGCGAAGGATACAATGATTGACGCTCTCAAAATCATTTCTCTTCCGTTTCAGCCGAGCAGAATAATGCTCGATAACTATATTGCAAACCCTGTTTATACTTATGATTATGAGGATATCAAGCTTCAGTGCAACAGCTCGGAGCTTAATATGTTTGTTGATTATTTCGATAAAAAGATAAAGGCGGAAGACTTTGAAGGCTACGGTATGATTGGCGTCAGCATCTGCGACCTGAGCCAGATTATTCCCGGTCTTACCCTTGCAAAATACCTCAGAGAAAGAACAAACGCCCACATCACTCTGGGCGGAAACTATATCTATAAAATCAGAGAATCGCTCAAAACAATGCCCGAATTCTTTGATATATTCTGCCATTCAGTGCAGGTGGGCGACGGCGAAATTGCCGCAGTCAGGCTTGCAAAGGCGGTTATGGGCGAAATCCCGATGGATAAGGCATATTCGCTTATCTATAAAAACGATAACGGCGATGTAATCGTTACCGAAACCGCACCTCTTCTTGATATGGATGCTCTTGCACCGCCTTGCTTTGACGGCTATGATTTTAGCCAATATCTTTCGGCGGATATAGTGCTTCCCGTTCAGCTTTCAAAGAGCTGTTATTGGGCGAAATGCACCTTCTGCGATTTCTATACGGGTCAGCAATGCTTTGATATCAAGAGCGTTAAACACGCCGTTGACGAGGTCGAAAGCCTTGTGAATGAATACGGCTTCCATCATTTTATATTTGTTGATGAGGCTGTGCCTCCCAAGTATTATAATGAGCTTGCGCTTGAAATCATCCGCAGAGGAATAAAGATTAATTTCTATTCTTTCGTGCGCCTTGAAAAGACCTTCACCAAAGAAATTCTGCAGAATCTTTATAATGCGGGCGCACGCTCGTTTATCTGGGGCTATGAAGCAGAGAGCGAGAGAATTATGAAAATTCTCAACAAGGGAATCGATTGTTCACAGCGCAAACGCATTCTTGAGGATGCAAAATCTGTCGGACTTTTCAATCATTGCACATTCCTTCTCGGTTATCCGAGCGAAACGCCCGAAGAAACCGAATCAACAAAAAACACAATCCGCAACCGTGCGCTTGTCAACTGTTGCACTCCTTCGAATTTTGCGCTTAAGAAAAACGCAATTATGATTAAGGAAACAGACGATGCGGGCATAAAGAACGTTACCGATAACGGCGATTTCCATATTTCCTGCAACTATGTCATAAACGGCAATTCAACAAAGAATATCAAGAAGGACAGAATGGAGTTTCAGCATAATTTCCTTAAGGATAATGCAGAAAGTCTCTGGTCGCTCAGTTTTGCGGATACAGACCATATCTTGCTCTATCTTTCAAAATACGGAGCAGATTGGGTCAGAGATTACAGACTCAAATATAAGAAACATAATTTCACAGGCACATAAAAATAAGGCTTGCATCGGTTTAACCTTTGCAAGCCTTTTCTTTTTATTCTTTTATAACCTCAACATCGGCTTTGTAGGATTTGCTTCCCATTTTGCCGTACCAAACAACCTGTTTGCCGAAATCGTCCCAATTATAAACGGGATTTACATCGGTGAAAACGGTTTTGAAGCTTCCGCTTTCGGGCGGAGCGTATTTGTTGATATAAATATTCTTGAAATAGTTATAGAAATCGTAGTTTGTTTTACACTCGCTTTTTTCTTCGCAAGGCTTTCTGATGATTGCCTTCTGATAAGCAACAAGCTGAGAAAGGATAGTTTCATTCTTGATTATGCCGCTGAGATAGGGCATCAATTCAGAATAGAAGCGGTCAATATCAGCGCTTGCGTGAAGAAACATAAATTCATAGTGGTCCCAAACGAGGTTGCCTGCAAAATCGGCAACAAACTTCGGGGTTATGCCGTTTGCAAGACCAACAAAAGACTCCTTGACCTCATCATAGAAGTTGCGGATAAACGGCATATCGTGGCTTTCAATATAATCCATAAGCCCTTCATAGAAGCTTCTGTAGCTGATACCAAGCTCATAATGCGCATAGATTGCAAGGCATCTGAGCAAACCGCAGGCGTGCATTGACTGCGTGAAGCCCGCAAAAAGGCCGCATCTCTGCCATTTATCGCAGGGGAGGGTGTTTGTGCTTGTTATGATATTGATTTTTTCGGGAATATAATATGCATCTGCGGCGCAGTGGAAACGCACGATTTCTGCCCTTGAAGTTTTTATTCCGTGCTTTTCGATATAATCCTTCATTCCGAGTTGGGAATTGGGGAGCACAATGCAGTGATACACTTCAAAAATGAAATGCTGACCGATTTCAAAAAGCTTGCAGATGCCGTCAAGAAAGCTGTCGTATGTTTCGCCCGGCAAGCCGAGAATAAGCTCGGAATACACCTGAAGCTTCTCTTCGTGATAAAGGCTGAAATTATCGCGGAATTTATCGAGTGACATATTTTTTCTGCCGATATTTTCGAGCACAACGGGATTAAGGCTCTGAAGAGAAATCGTTGCGCCCTCGCGGTCAACACCCTTGCGGTTGAAACGGCGAACAATTTCACGAACACGCTCTGTGTTGCCCTTGGAATAATTTATTCTCACTCTTTCGGGGTAGCCGTATTTTTCTTTTGCCGCAACAAGTGCATCGGCGATGATAAGGTCATCTTTGCCTATGCCGAAGTTTGCATCAGCGCCCCATACGAAGCCGATTTTGTTTTTGCCAATCCATTCAATTTCGGCAAGAACTTTTTCAAGCGGAAAATATCTTGTTTTTTCTTTAAGAGGGCCCCAGTCGCAGTATGCGCAGGAGTTAGGGCAACCTCTCGATGTTTCGAGAATGGTGTTGAACTCAAAGTCGGGGTGTTTTTCGTGAAGGTTATCAAACCAACCGTCGAGATAGGGTGAAGCATAGTCTGTTCTGCATATGCTTTCTTTTTCTGTTACAACACAGCCGTTTTCACTGCGGTATGCGATGTTTGTGAGTTGTGACACATCACCGCCGTTCAATGCGTTGAGAAGCCTTGCAAAGGTCACTTCGCCTTCGCCGAAGCAAAGGTAATCAACCTGAGGATGTTCTTCAAGAAAAGAAGCATCGGGCGGAATGTTATGACCGCCGAAAACCGTTATGCAATTCGGATATTTTTCTTTTATTGCGGCGGCAAGAGCAAGGTGGTATTCGGTGTTCCAAACATAGTTTGTGAAGCCCGCGACCGCAGGCTCTTCCATCTCTTCAACAGCGGCATCGATATCCTTGCGGATAAAGATGAAATCCTTGAATTCATAAGCCGATTCAACATCTTTATCCTTGAATGCGTTTGCGATGATAACGCCCGCCGTATAAGGCAGATATACTATTTTGGAATTTTTGCCCGATGAAACATCCACCTGAACAAAATA
>JAZLBI010000069.1:0-16516 GCA_045613625.1 Acutalibacteraceae bacterium
TCGTGGTCTTATCTTTCAAGCGGTCTGTTTGAAGGCAATCCCACTGTGAGCTATCATGTTGCCCGAAATGCCGCAAAATTCGGCGGCTCAAAGCTTGTTTCAACCGAAAGAACAAAGAGGGGCTGGGTGCCGATGGCAGAGGTTGACGCAGTTTCAGCTTTTGACGAAAGCGAAAATACCCTTCGCATAATGGCGTATAATTTCAAAAACAAGGTTGATTATACCGCACCCGCAGATATAAAATTTACTGTTAAAGTTCCGCAGTTTGAGGGTGAAGTGAAAATCACCGCATATGTAATTGATGACGACTGCAATTATTTTGACGAATGGCAGGAAGACAGAATAAAATACGGTATCGGCGACGATTGCTTCGCTTGGTCGCCCGATGACCCTGAAATCGGCAGCATCACAACTCTTTCAGACCCCGATGCAAGAGAGATTTATTTCAATGAGCTTTGCGACAAATATTATGAATGCTCAAAGCTTGAACCGAAGGAGATGACCGCAACGGTTGAAAACGGCGAAATTTCTCTTGATATCACTCTTGACCCCCATGCCGTTGTTTTTTATGAGATAACGCAATAAAACCAAATTTGTTGAGGACAGCCGTAAAGACTGTCCTCAATTGTTTTCACAGTTAATTGTTCATACTCACTTTTTACTAAAATTAATGTATAAATTTAAAGAAAAATATATAAAATTTTATTCTTGCAAATTGTTGTATGACGATATATAATACACTATGGAGTGATATGTATGACAGCCAAAGAGGTTAAGCTGATAGAATATTCAAAACCGGTTGATTTTCTCAACTGCCTGACCCATGCGCTTGCCGCTGCGGCCGCTTTTGTTGCAATGTTTTTCATTGTTGCGAAGGCTCAGGGGCCAAGGCAGACGGTGTCTGTTATAATCTACAGTTTGTCAATGATTGCGGTTTATTCGGTTTCTGCCGTTTATCACGGGCTGAAAAACGGCGAAGCAAAAAGAATTGCAAGGCTTGTTGACCACTCCACAGTGCCTATGCTTATTGCGGGAACGGCAACGCCCTGTGCGCTCATAACCCTTTATGAAATCAGCACTTTTCACTGCATTCTTGTGCTTGTTCTTTCGTGGTTTTGCGTTATCTTCGGGCTCGTTTCAAAGCTTTTCTTTTTTGAAAAGCTGAAAAACATAACGCCGTTTGTTTACATAGTTTCGTGCCTTATAATGCTTATCAGCGCAGTGCCGCTGATGAACCAAATGGACAGGCAGGCGTTTCTCGGCCTTGGCGACGGATGCATTTTTTATCTTCTCGGAGCCTTGTTCTGTGCATTTGGAATAAAGGTGCACGCAATGCACGTTATTTTTCATATTCTTGTGGCTTTTGCAAGCCTGATTCATTATTATGTTATATATCAATTCGTGATTTGATGAGGTGTGTTGAAAATGAAGAAAAAGAAAAAGAGAAAGATGAGACGCTTTTTTATTAAAATTTTCAAAAAAGTGCTCGGTCTGGTTCAGGAAATAAGAAAACAGCATCTTTATTATCACAGATGGCCCCGTCTTTATAAGAAATATTCCCAAAGACCCATCGATGAAAAAAAGGTTGTGCTTGCGTATGCGGGCCACTATAAGCAGATGCCCGACAACCTTGTTGCAATAAAAGAATATCTTGAGCCGCTCGGCTATAACTGCGTTGTTATCAACACATCCGATACCGACCATATGTGCAAAAACAGATATCTCAATCAGATAATGAGATTTTTCTACGGCAAGGAATTTTTTGAAGCATACGGCAACGCAAAGGCTCTTTTTCTGACCGATTATTATTTCCCCGCTTTCGCTGTGCAGCCCCGAGAGGGTCAGAGCGTTGTTCAGCTCTGGCACGGTTGCGGCGCATTCAAAAAATGGGGTTATTCAACCGCCGAAAAGAAATGGGGCGCAAGCAAAAAATCGCTTGACAGATATCCCATCCATAATACATACACCCATATCTGCGTATCTTCTCCCAAAGTAAAATTCGCCTATGCCGAAGCTTTCGGCTGCACCGAAGAAAATGTTATGGCGCTCGGCGCACCACGCACCGATGTTTATTTTGATGAAAACTTCGTTTCGTCCTGCCGTGAAAAGGTGCTTGCAGAGTTCCCCAAAATCGGCAACAGAAAAATCATTCTTTATGCCCCAACATTCAGAGGCAACAGCATAAAGAAATCCTATATGAAAAACAAGCTCGATATCGAAAGAATGCGTGAAGAGCTTGGTGAAGATTATGCGCTTGTAATCAAGCTTCATCCGCTCACCGCAAAGGCATTCAAAATCGACCCCGAGGATGATTTTGTTTTCAACGCTTCAAAAACCGTTGCGATTGACACCGCTCTTTGCGCCGCAGATACCGTTATCACCGATTATTCATCGCTTATTTTTGAGTATGCATTGCTTGAAAGACCTATGATTTTCTTTGCATACGACCTTGCGGCATATGACGATTCAAGAAGTTTTTATTTTGATTATGAAACCTTCGTGCCCGGCGAAATCGTTGTTGATACTGAAGAAATCATCAGTGAAGTCAAGCGTCTCGAAACTGATTTTGATGTTGAAAAGGTGCGTAAATTCAAAGATGACTTTATGTCGGCCTGCGACGGACACTGCACCAAAAAAATCGCAGAAGCAGTGCTCGGCATCAAAGCGGAATAAAACAGAATATGACAAAAAGAACGGCAAAATTAATGCCGTTCTTTTTTTTGTTTTCAGTTTGTTAACAACTAACCGTATTTTTGTTAAATGCGGAGATGTATGATAGTTATATCCGTTTCCTGTTTGCAGCATATAATATAATGCATTCCATTATTAAAAATATATTGCAAGTGGGGGAAAAATAGTGTATAATGTTTTAAATATGATTATTATAATGGGATCAGTGCCGATAGAGGGGATGTGAAATGATGAATGCCTATTTTGATAACAGCGCAACAACTGCACCGTGCTGTGAAGCGGTAAGCGCCGTTGCGGATGCAATGACAAAGTGTTGGGGTAACCCATCATCACTCCACAGAATCGGCAATGAAGCGAAGGATTTGCTTGACAGTTCAAGAGAGGATATCGCAAAACGCCTTTCCTGCGCTCCCGAAGAAATTTTCTTCACCTCGGGCGGAACAGAAAGCAACAATCTTGCCCTTTTCGGCGCGGCATATCAGATGCGCCGTATGGGAAGAAGAATTGTTTCAACAAGCGTTGAGCATTCAAGCATTGAAGATACTCTCAACCATCTTGAAGCTGAAGGTTTTGAGGTTATCAGACTCAGGGTTGATAACTACGGAAGAATAAACGAAAAAGACCTTTATGATGCCGTCAATTCAAACACGATACTCATTTCAATGATGCTCGTCAACAATGAGGTGGGAACAATAATGCCCGTTCAGGCGGCAAAAAGAGCGGCAATGATGGCGCGTTCACCCGCAATTATTCATTGCGATGCCGTTCAGGCGTTCGGCAAAATGCCGATAAAGCCCGCAACTCTCGGCGTTGACCTTATGACAATAAGCTCCCATAAAATCCACGGCCCGAAAGGCGTTGGCGCGCTTTATATCCGCAAGGGTGTGAAAATCAAAACCCGCACCTTCGGCGGCGAGCAGGAGAATAAAATCAGACCCGGAACGGAAGCGATGCCCGCAATTGCAGGCTTTGCGGCGGCGGCAAAGGCGATGCCCGACCCTCAGAAGGAGCTTGAGCATATCAGAATGCTCAGGGATTATATGGTGTCAAAGCTTGAAGAAATCGGCGATGTTGTTCTCAATTCGCCTTCCGATGCTTTGCCTTATGTTACCAACATTTCCGTTCTCGGCATAAAATCGGAGCCGATGCTCAACTTCCTTTCGAAAAAAGGAATCTGCGTTTCAAGCGGATCGGCGTGTTCAAAGGGCAAAAAAAGCCATGTTCTTATGCAGATGGGTCTTGACCGAAGAAGGCTTGACAGCCCCATACGCATCAGCTTTTCAAGATTCACAACAGTTCAGGAAATTGATGTTCTTATTAACGGCATAGCCGAAGCAAAAAAAGTGATAAGAGCAATAGAGTGACGGAAGCTTTCAGGTCGAAGATTTTTTATCGAGAGGATTTTTGGCTTGTCAAGGCACAAAACGCAGCAAATCCTTGACGGATTTGCGAGTATTTTAACAAAGAGAAGGCGGAAATCATCCGATAAAAAACACAGTTCAGACTGCTTCCGCCACTCTAAATAAACGGAGAAAAAAATGAAAGAAATAATCTTAATCAAAAACGGTGAGCTTGCGCTCAAAGGTCTCAACAGAAGAAGCTTTGAGGATATGCTCGTCAAGAATATGCGCCGCAGACTTGAAAGTGCGGGAAAATTCAAATTCACAATCGCTCAGTCAACAATAATTGCAGAGCCTGAAAACGATGATGCAGACCTCGATGAAGCAATCGAGCGCATCGGCAAGGTTTTCGGCATTGCGGGCTTTTCGAGAGCGGCGGCGGTTGAAAAGGATATGGAAACAATACTGAGAAGCGCCGAAGAATATCTGGCTCCCCAGCTTCTCGGTGTCAGAAGCTTCAAGGTTGAAGCGAAGCGTTCCGATAAAAAATTCCCCTTCACATCGCCTGAAATATGCAGAGAAACGGGCGGATATCTTCTTCGCAAGTTCCCTCATCTTGTTGTTGATGTTCATAACCCCGAGATGGTTGTTACCGTTGAGGTAAGAGATAACTATGCCTATATCCACGGCAATCAGATAAAGGGTGCGGGCGGTATGCCTACCTGCTCTGCGGGCAGAGCGGCGGTTCTTATTTCGGGCGGTATCGACAGCCCCGTTGCCGCATATATGATGGCAAAAAGAGGTCTGGAGCTTATTGCAATCCATTTTGCATCCCCTCCCTACACAAGCGAAAGAGCCGAGCAGAAGGTTCATTCTCTTCTCAGGCAGGTGAGCAAGTATTCGGGCAGAATAACTCTCTGGGTTGTTCCCTTCACCGAAATTCAGGAGCTTATCAAGGATAACTGCCCCGAGGATATTTTCACGGTTATTATGCGCCGTATGATGATGAGAGTTTCGCAGATTATCGCAACAAAAGATAATGCGGGTGCGCTCATAACAGGCGAAAGCGTGGGTCAGGTTGCAAGCCAGACGATGCCTGCCATTGCCTGCACGGATGCGGTTTGTGAAATGCCCGTGTTCCGCCCTCTTATCGGCATGGATAAAGACGAAGTTGTTGCAATTTCAAGAAAAATCGAAACTTTTGATATATCAATTCTTCCCTATGAGGATTGCTGCACGGTGTTTACTCCCAAGCATCCCAGAACAAGACCCACTATTGAATATGTTGAAGAGTGCGAAAAGGCTCTTGATGTGGACAGGCTTGTTGAAGAAGCGGCAAAGAACGCAAGATTCGTTCCGATTAATGCTTATTGATTAACCGAAAGGAGAACATTATGTCCGTTTGCGAAATACTTTCCGTAGGCACGGAAATATTGCTCGGCGATATACTTAACACAAACTCAAGATATCTTTCGCTTGAGCTTGCAAAGCTCGGCATATCCGTTCTTCGCCACACAACCGTGGGCGATAATCGGGAAAGGCTTGCCTCTGCGCTGAAAACGGCGCTTGAAAGAAGCGATATCGTTATTGCAACGGGTGGTCTCGGCCCGACCGCAGACGATATAACAAGGGATGTCTGCTGTGAGGTTATGGGCTTTGAGCTGACGCTTGATGAAAAAATCGCAGACGGCATAAGGTCGTATTTCGCTTCAAAGGGCTATGAAATGCCCGAGAGCAATCTCAGGCAGGCGTATGTGCCTGTCGGCGGCGATGTTTTTGAAAATCATAACGGCACCGCGCCGGGTCTCGGTCTTAAGAAAAACGGCAAATGCGTTGTTATTCTTCCCGGCCCGCCTTATGAAATGGCGCCGATGTATAAAGAATATGCCGTTCCGTATCTTGCGGAGTATTCGGAAGGCGCGATTGTTTCGCATACGGTGAGAACGATGGGCATAGGCGAAAGCGCAATGGCAGAAATCTGCGCCGATTTGCTCGAGAGAGAAAATCCCACCGTTGCTCCATACGCAAAAAAAGGCGAGGCTCTTCTGAGAGTTACCGCAAAGGCAGAAAACGAGGCGGAGGCTGAAAAGCTTTGTGCGCCCGTTATCGAAGAAATAAAATCGAGGCTCGGCGGCTGTGTTTACGGAATCGACAGCGAAAGCATTGAAGAAAGAGTTGTTGAGCTTCTCAAAGAGAAAAAAATGACACTTGCAACCGCAGAAAGCTGCACGGCGGGATATATTCCCAAAAGAATAACCGATATTCCCGGTGCAAGCGCTGTTTTCGGCTGCGGAGTGATATCATATTCAAACGAAATAAAACATCAGATGCTCGGCGTTAAAAACGAAACGCTTGAAGCATACGGAGCGGTCAGTGAGCAGACCGCAAGAGAAATGGCGGCGGGTATACGCCGTGTTTCGGGTGCGGATATCGGAATATCCGTAACAGGCATCGCAGGGCCGGGCAGCGACGGCACAAACAAGCCCGTCGGTCTGTGTTATGTTGCCCTTGATGCGGGGGACAAGCAGTATTGCGAAAAGATTGAAACGGGCAGAAACGACAGGGAATATAACCGCTATGTCAACGGCTCACGCGCCCTCAATCTTGTCAGAATTTATCTGGAGGAAAAGAAATGAAAAAAACATTACCCATAATCCTCAGCGTTGTTTTTGCTGCGGCGTCGGTGGCTCTCATAGTTCTTTCTGTTATGAATTTCACCAAGAAGCCTGACGGTGAAAACGGAATAATCGATGAAAAAACAGCGGGGCTTGTGCTCGCTCAGGGCGTTGAGACCGATGCGCCTTCAGCTGAGCTTGAGTCGCTTGTTTCAAACAATATGAAAAATCAGGGTGAATACCCCGCGGGTATTCTTGAAGAGCTCAAGCCCGCCTATGCAATCAACAACAATCTTGTCGGTTGGCTCGCTCTTCCCGGAACTGAGATTGATACTGCAGTTTTGCAGAGCGACGACAACAGCTATTATCTCAAAAAAGATTTCTACGAAAGAACAACATATGAAACCTCAGCCGATAACTACGGTAATATCTATCTTGATTACCGCTGTGTTACCGACGGTCTTTCAAAGAATATGGTTATCCACGGCCACACAACGGGTAAGGCGTCGGGCGTTCCCAAGCAGGCGTTCCGTTCGCTCTATGACTACAGAAGCAAAGAGCATTTCATTGAAAATCCCATCATAAAATACAGCACTTTAACCGAAGAATACACCTATAAAATCTGCGCCGTTTTTCTTTCAACAACCCAGAAAAAAGATGATAACGGCTATATGTTCAACTATATTTATCCCGATATGGGCGAGAATAATATGGTTGGTTATATTGAGCAGGTGAAGCAGCGTATGCTCTATGAAACGGGCGTTTCGCTTGAACCGACCGATAAGATAATCACCCTTTCAACCTGTATTTATGACTACGGCAAGAGCGTTGACACAAGGCTTGTTGTTGTTGGCAGGCTTCTTCACGAGGGCGAGAGTGAGCAGATTGATGCATCGCTCGTTAAGGATAACCCCGATTACCGCAGACCTCAGGTATGGTATAACAGCAAGGGCAAAACAAATCCCTATAAGAATTCAGCAAAATGGGAACCCAGCCCCAACTAATCGCTGACGGAGGATAAAATTATGTCGAATGATAATCAGAACAGAACACCCTCATCCCTTCCCGAGGGGCTCAGCTCTATTGCGGATGATGAGGCAATAACCGAGATAAATCTCACCGATTTTCTTGAAGAAACAAACAGCGGAGCCGCTCCCGTTTTTGACGGCTTTGGCGAGGATATAAAAAACACCGAAGAAAGCATCGAAAACGAGCTTCAGAATCTCTATGACGATATTATGGGAAGCGGCCCCGAAACAATCGTGCCAAAGCCCATGTCGGTGATTACCGAGCCTCCCGTTCACGAAAACAGCGCTCTGAATGAGCTCTGGATGAATCCCGAAGAGTATTTTGAGGCGGATATTCCCGTTGTTTCGCTCGATTCGGAAGAAATCAGTGAACCCGAAAAAGAAGAAATTCCTCAGGAAGCATTTTTTGCTCCCGAAGCGGCGGCAGAAGAGCCCGAAGCTCCCGTTGATTCTGCTAAGGACGATATTTTCAGTATGATTGATATGCTCAAGGCAGAGTCCGATGAAAGTGGCTTCGGCAGCATTCTTTCAGAAATCGAATCAAACGAAGGCATAGCCACCGTTGAAGGCGGCGTTGCGGCGGCTTCTCAGCTTGTAACAAACCCCTCTGCATATGAAGAGAGCGCTCCCGCTCAGGCAGCGGATGCCCCTGAAAACGATATTGATGCTCAGATAAATATGAAGGAAGATTATGAGAGCGAGCTTGAACGCATTCTTGCCGACAGCGAGCCTGAAATCGTTATTCCCGCTTCACAGGAGCCTTCGGTTGAGCAGGGCGCAGGCTTTGTTATTGATATTCCAGATGACGGCAACGATTATGAGTCGGCGGCTTCTCAGCCTGAAAAGCTCTATCAGCCCGAATCGATGAGCGGCGGTCTTTCATATTTCACTCAGGAAGAATATGAAGCAAAGATTTCGCTTGAAGAGCAGAAAAATCTTGAAGCGAAGAAAGATGAAAACCCCGAAGACAAAAAGAAGAAATCAACAACAGGCGATAAAATCAGAACAGCAATTCTTGCCGTTTCATCTGTTGTTTGCGTTGTGTGTATAGCCATTCTTGCAAACACATATATTATCAGCCCGATGATGCATCGCAAGGCTGCAGATGAACTTGCCGCTCAGATGAGCGAAAATATGGCTCAGCACGATGTGACCGAGGTTGTTGACAACGGTCTTTCAAGCAAGTTCCCCGGCGTTGATTTCCCCGAAGGAATGCTTGCAAAATATGCTCAGCTCTATGCTTCGAATGAAGACCTCAGAGGCTGGATTACCATTCCCGGTTTTGAAATCAACCTTCCCGTTGTTCAGGGTGACGATAACGATTATTATCTCAAGAAGGATGTCTACGGTAAATACACAACCTACGGCGTGCCCTTCTATGACTACAGAATGACCGATTTCAAAAACCTTCATATGAATAATGTTATCTACGGTCATAATATGCGTTCGGATGACTATATTTTCGGCATGCTCGAAAATTATCGCACGATAGACGGCTTTGCTCAGGCTCCCGTTATTGAATGCAACACCATTTACGGCGATTCAACATGGTTTGTTTATGCTGTTTTCATCACTAATGCAGAGCCTGAAGACGATAACGGATATTTCTTCCCCTATAATTTCATTGATGTTTCGCAGAGCAAGTTTGAATCATATATCGCAGAAATCGACAAGCGCAAGTTCTACACAACGGGCGTTGACATCAATTCAAGCGATAAGATTCTCACTCTTTCAACCTGCTGCTACGATTTTGATGAGGCAAGGCTTGTTGTTGTTGCCAGACTCAGAAGAGAAGGCGAAAGCGTGAGCATCGACACATCAAAGGCTTATGAAAATCCCAACCCCAAATATCCCCAGAAATGGTATGATGTAAATAAAGGAAAGACCAACACCTACGCAGAGGATGCGCGCTGGTAAGTAACGAAAAGATTTAAGGAACGGTGATAAAATGAAGAGAAAGGTGAGAATATGCACTCTCGGCGCTCAGTCGGCGCAGGGAGCGGCGGAATATCTTGAGCAAAGGCTCAGGATGATTGACGGCGAAGCGCAGTCGGCGGATTTTGCTGATGAAGCCTCGTTTGCCGATGCCGTGGCATCGTCTGCCCGTGAAGGCGGAATTGTTGTTGCCGCTGCGCCTTTCTCGGAGTTTCTCAAAGCTAAAATCCGTTTAATCAAAATCTTTTCTTCAAAAGTTATCAGAAACAATGCGGTCATTTCCGCAATGGGAGAAAATGCTCCCGAAAACTCAAAAGAAAAAGACTTTCATGCAGCGATGCCCGAAAAATCGAAGGTTTTCCCCTCGTCTGACGGAAGGTTTTCGGCTTTTGCCAAGGAGCTTTTCGGCTCTGTTGTTGTGTTTATGCCTCTTGATGAAGGCAGAATTGCCGAAACATTTTCCCTCGGCCTTGAAACTTTTATTTCAAATGCAGTTTCGGGCTCAATGCCTGCAAAACCGAACCTTGACAATGTTAAAAAGAGCGTTGAAAGCGTTATTAAAAGCGGAAAAACCGTTGCGGTTTCACCGTGCGGAAGCGCAAAGGCTGTTCTTTCGGTTATCGCCGCAGTGCCCGACAGTGAGGAGGCTTTCGTGCCCGAATCAACCGTCAGAGAAAGGGCGGCGGGCGAAAGCGATGAGGATTACATAGCTCAGAGTGCACGCCTTTCAAAAGAAAATGCACAGGCAGACCTCGGCATCGGCATTTCTGCCGTAAGTGTCAGCGAAAGCGGCGAAGAATATGTCACCGTTTGTGTTGCGGATTCGGCGGGTGCAAGGGCGGCAAGAGATTTTGCAATGCCGGGCGAAGAAAAAAAGTTTCTTATGGCGGCGGCTGTTGTGAAACTTTGCTCAATGCTTGAAGAGGTTTCCGCTGCAGCTGGCCCCGTGGTTCCCGTTAAGAAAAAAAGCAAGGCTCCGATTATTATTGCGGTGATTTCGGTTGTGCTGGGTATGCTTATCTGCTTTGCGGCGGCAATGATGCTCAGGGATGAAATAACCGATTCAACTCTTGCAAACGCTCAGGCGGGGCTTAATGAAATAACTCAGGCAACGCTCGAAAATCACTTTGAAGAATATAACCACGGCGGAAGCGGGCTGGATGACCCCGATATGGAAGCGGTTGAGCTTATTCCCGTTCAAACAACCGAGGAATCCTCGCTTTCATCTGCGGCAAGCACGCTGATTACCGCAGTTTCAACAACGAAAACAAAAATCACCCAAAAGGTGACCGAAATAATAACAACGGCGGTTAAAACAACAAAGGCAACAACAAAAGCAACAACGACCAGGCCCACAACAAAAACCACAACAAAACCGACCACCAAACCCACAACCGAAACAACAAAAGCAACAACGAAACCCGTCACAACAACCGAAAAGCCAACCGAAAAAGAAACAACAACAAAGAAAAAGAGCGAAAACGGCACCTTTGTTTTCAAGGTTTACGGCTACGGTCACGGCGTTGGTATGAGCCAGCGCGGTGCAATGACAATGGCGGATAACGGAAAATCATACACAGAAATTCTTACCCATTATTATCCGGGCACAAGCGTAAAAACCGATTCCGCAACCCCTGCAACAATCAACTATGCGGGCAAGGATATCCCGATTGTTGAGTATCTGTGCAAAACAACAAAGCAGGAGATGGGTTGGAGCAGTGCGGGCGAAGAAGCGATAAAGGCGCAGATGGTTGCGATTTATACCTTTGCGAAAGACAGCGGCTATGTTGTGCCCCAATCAAAACACGCATACAGCAAAGATTTTGACTATAAAAATTCAAGGCTTTATAATATCTGCCTTGAACTTCTCGGAATGAGCGATGAAACCGATACTCCGAGCGCTCCCTATGTTGACTATAACGGAGCGGCGGCATTCACCTGCTATTTCTCAACCTCAGCAGGAAAAACCGCATCGGCGGCTTCTGTTTGGGGCACTGATAAATACCCCTATCTCAAAGGCGGAGTTTCAAGCCCCGAAGATCCGGGCGCAACCGAGGTTGAATTCACTGAAGAAGAAATGAGAAAGCTTATTGAAGCTTATGCAAGCGAAAGCGGCAAAAACATAGTCCTGAGCGAAAATCCCGCAGAATGGCTCGAAGTTGTTGAGCACGATTCGTGCAGAAACTCCGGCTGCGGTTATGTTACAAAGATGCGCGTGGGTAATTTTACGATGAAGGGAAACGCTTTCAGAGCGTCCGTTATGGATTACGGAATCCGTTCGCATTGCTTCACCGTTGAATATATCCCCGCATAAAACATAAAAAGAGGAAGAAAAAATGAAAAAGAAGGAAGAAAAAGGGAAGAATCTTGCCCTTATAAAAAGATTTTTTCCTTATTTAAAAAAGCATCTCGGCACGGAAGCCTTTGTGCTTCTTTGCGGTGCAACCTCAGCGGCGTGTGAAATAGCACTCCCGCTGATAGTCAGAAAAATAACCGATACAGACGCAAACGACCCTCAGAATCTGACGGTAAAGCTTATTCTGACCATAGCCGTTGCTTATATTGCTCTCAGAGCGCTGGACAGCTTCGCAAGCTATTGCCAGTCATATTGGGGACACAAGATGGGAACAAAAATTGAAAACTCAATGCGTGAGGATATGTTTGACCATCTTCAGAAACTTTCATTCACATTTTTTGATAACACAAAGGTCGGTCAGCTTATGAGCAGAATGACTTCTGACCTTTTCGATGTTGCCGAATGGGCGCATCATTTTCCCGAAATGGTGCTTATGACGGTTGTTAAGTTTGTTGCAAGCTTCTGGATTTTTGCAACAATGGATATCCGTTTTGCAATTGCGATATTCATTCTTATGCCGTTTATGATAATATTCACGAAGAAATCACGAACCCGTATGCGCGACACCTTCAAGAAGGGTCGCCATCAGGTTGGTGAAATCAACGCAAGAATTGAAGACAGCCTGCTCGGCGTGAGAGTTGTGCGTTCATTTACGAATGAAAAAATCGAAAAACAGAAGTTTTCAAAGGGCAACGAGGCTTATGTTGATATCAGAAACAAGAGCCATAAATATATGTCGCAGTTTCACGCAACGGTCAAGCTCCTTGACGGTATAACATATATTTCCGTTATCGCTCTCGGTGCTCTTCTTATGAAAGACGGCGTTATGTCAACGGGCGATTTTGCGGCAAGCCTTCTGCTTATTTCAACTCTTCTCGGCTCAATCCGAACAATCGTTGATTTCAGCGAGCAGTTCAGCAGAGGTGTAACTGGTGTTGAACGTTTTGTTGAGATTATGGACGAAGTTCCCGATATTGTTGACAGCGAAAATGCCGTTGATATTGAAAACGTTCAGGGCGAAATCGAGTTCAGGGATGTTTCATTCAGCTATGTCAAAGGCGAAAAGCAAATTCTCAATAATCTCAATCTTAAAATAAAAAAAGGCGGCAATGTTGCTCTTGTCGGCCCCAGTGGCGGCGGAAAAACAACACTCTGCAACCTTATTCCCAGATTTTATGAAGCCGAAAGCGGCGAAATTCTGCTTGACGGCAAGAGTATAAAGGATATCACTCTTCGTTCGCTTCGCTCAAATATCGGCGTTGTTGCTCAGGATGTTTATCTTTTTTCGGGCACAATCCGCGATAACCTTGTTTACGGCAAGGCGGATGCAACCGATGAGGAGCTTATTGAAGCAACGAAAAAGGCAGGTGCCCACGAATTTATCAGCGCCCTTCCCGACGGATATGATACATATATCGGCGAAAGAGGCGTAAAGCTTTCGGGCGGTCAGAAGCAGAGAATTTCAATCGCAAGAGTTTTCCTCAAGAATCCTCCCGTATTGCTTCTTGACGAAGCAACATCCGCTCTCGATAACGAAAGCGAAAAGCTTGTTCAGGAATCGCTTGAACGCCTTGCAAAGGGCAGAACAACCCTCACCATCGCCCACCGTTTAACAACAATCCGCAATGCCGATGAAATCATCGTGCTCACCGAAGAGGGCATTGCCGAGCAGGGCAGCCACTCTGAGCTGATGCAAAAGGGCGGCATCTACAGCAATATGTACAGTATGTATGCGACTATGTAAGGAGTGAACATTTTGGATAATATAATATTAATTATTCCGTTGAGTATATTTGTTTTAATAGGTTATTTTTTATACAGAGGTATCGGTCGAGAAATATACTACAGTATGGATCACGGCAAATGGTATAAAAATTCTAATCCCGATCCCAAGGCTGTAGTTTCCCATACATATTCCGATCCTGTGAAATATGTAAAAAACGGTGCTAAATATAAAACAACCGTTGAATTTTCAGACGGATTCTATTTTGTAACACACCGCACCAACCGAAACAACCACTTTATGCGATACGATATTTCTGTTGACAAAGAATTGTATCAAGAAATTATTCGTGATGCTGTTGATGCGCATCGTCTGGCAGTAGAAAAAAAATTATCCAAAAATAAGCATTAAATTACAGAAAGGAAAATCACTATGCTTAAAAATATTTCACCCATCATTTCACCCGAACTTCTCAAAATTCTTATGGAAATGGGTCACGGTGACGAAATCGTTATCGGCGACGGCAATTTCCCCTCGGCATCAATCGCTCAGAAACTCGTTCGTCTTGACGGTCACGGCGTAAACGAAATTCTCGAAGCAATCCTTAAGCTTATGCCCCTTGATACATATGTTGAGGCTCCCGTAGCTCTTATGGATAATGCCGACCCCTCAAATCCTCCTCCCATCTGGGCAGACTACAAAAAGACAATCACCGCCGAAGAAGGCGAAAAGAATATTGAGCTTGTTGAGCGTTTCGCTTTCTATGACAGAGCGAAGAAGGCATACGCTGTTATCGCAACAGGCGAAACTGCAATCTATGCAAACATCATTCTCAAGAAGGGTGTTGTAATTCAGTAATGAATAAAAGAGTTTTGGCTATCGACTTCGGCGCATCAAGTGGAAGAGCGATTATCGGCTCGTTTGACGGCGAAAAAATCTCTCTCGAAGAGGTGCACCGCTTTTCGAATGACCCCGTAAAAGTGGGCAACACAATGTATTGGGATGTGCTCCGCCTTTTCTATAACATAAAGCAGGGCATCGTCAACGCAAAGCTTGCGGGCGGATTTGACAGCATCGGCATCGACACCTGGGGCGTTGATTTCGGTCTTATCGATGAATTCGGTTGCCTTCTTGAAAATCCCGTGCACTACCGTGACGAAAGAACGGTCGGTCTTATCGAAGAATGCGCAAAAACCGTTTCAAACGATGAGTTTTACGGTGCAACGGGCATTCAGTTTATGGAGCTCAACACCGTTTATCAGCTCTATGCGCTCAAAAAATACAGACCTCATATTCTTGAAAGAGCAGACAGACTTCTCTTTATGCCCGACCTTTTCGGCTATATGCTCACGGGCAAAATGACAACCGAATATTCAATCGCAACAACCTCACAGATGGTTGATATCAAAACGAAAGGCTGGGCAACAGGTATTCTCGACAGGCTCGGAATTCCCTCACGCCTTCTCGGCGAAATCAAGCCTTCGGGCAGTATTCTCGGCAAGGTGAGAAAGGATATCTGCGAGGAATGCGGCATTGATGAGGTTGATGTTATCAGCGTTTGCGGCCACGACACACAGAGCGCACTCACCGCTGTGCCCGCAGAGGATAAGGATTTTGCTTTCCTTTCAAGCGGCACATGGTCGCTTTTCGGAACAGAGCTTGAAGAGCCCATCGTCAACGAAAAATCCGTTGCAATGAATGTTACAAACGAAGGCGGCTACGGCGCAACCGTCGGCTTCCTCAAAAATATTATCGGTCTTTGGCTTATTCAGGAAAGCCGTCGCCATTGGAACAGAAACGGCAGCGATTATTCCTATGCAGACCTTGAAAAGCTCGCTCTTGCGGCAGAGCCCTTCAAGTGTTTCATCGACCCCGATGCCCCTGAGTTTGTGCCTCACGGCAACATTCCTCAGAGAGTTCGTGAATACTGCGAAAAAACAGGTCAGCCCATCCCCGAAAGCGTTGGCGAAGTTATGCGATGCATCTATGAAAGCCTCGCAATGAAATATCGCCTCACTCTCGAAAATCTTGAAGATTGCACGGGCAAAACCTACCCCGCAATCCACGTTATCGGCGGCGGAACAAAGGATACCCTTCTTTGTCAGCTGACTGCTTCATCGTGCAACAGAAAGGTTGTTGCAGGCCCCATTGAAGCAACCGTTCTCGGCAATATTGCCGTTCAGCTTCTCTCCTGCGGCGCTCTCGAAAGCATCGAGCAGGCAAGAAAGGTTGTTAAGGCAAGCGAAAACACAGTTGAATATACCCCCGAAAATCCCGACGCATGGGCAGAAGCCTATGAGAGATTCAAGGCGGTAATCAAATAAAAAATTAAATTCATCAACCATAGAAAGGAAGATGCTATTATGGCAAAAAGCAGACTCATCGGCGATTACCCCGTTATCGGTATCCGCCCCATCATCGACGGCAGAAGAGGCCCCCTCAAGGTAAGAGAATCTCTTGAAGACCAGACCATGAATATGGCAAAGGCAGCAAAGGCTCTCTTTGAGGAAAATCTTCGCTATTCAAACGGCGAACCCGTTAAGGTTGTTATCGCTGACACAACCATCGGCCGCGTTGCAGAAGCAGCAGCTTGCGCAGCAAAGTTCAAGAAGGAAGGCGTTGACATCACTCTTTCCGTTACTCCTTGCTGGTGCTACGGCTCAGAAACAATGGATATGGACCCCACAACAATCAAGGGCGTTTGGGGCTTCAACGCAACAGAAAGACCCGGCGCTGTTTATCTTGCAGCTGTTCTTGCAGCTCACGCTCAGAAGGGTCTTCCCGCTTTCGGCATCTACGGCAAGGACGTTCAGGATGCTGACGACACA
>JAZLBI010000070.1:0-12484 GCA_045613625.1 Acutalibacteraceae bacterium
CAATGAGAAAACTCGGCATTGATTTCACATTCGTAAGCCCTCAGGCAACCGAAGAAGAGCTTGCCGCAGCTTTCAAGCCTAACACAAAGGCTGTTTTTGCAGAATCGATTTCAAACCCCTCTCTTGAAGTGCTTGATTTCGAAACATTTGCAAACGCCGCTCATTCACACGGCGTGCCCCTCATCATCGATAACACATTCCCAACCCCCGTTAACTGCCGACCCCTTGAGCTTGGCGCGGATATCGTTATCCACTCAACAACCAAGTATATGGACGGCCACGCAACAAGCGTTGGCGGCGTTGTTGTTGACGGCGGCAAGTTTGACTGGGCTCAGAATGATAAATTCCCCGGTCTCACAACTCCTGATGCATCATATCACGGCATAACATACACAGAGAGATTCGGCGAAGCTGCATATATAACCAAATGTATGGCACAGCTTATGCGTGACCTCGGCTCGATTCCTTCGCCCTTCAATGCATTCCTTCTCAATCTTGGCCTTGAAACCCTTCCTCTGAGAGTCGAAAGACATTGCTCAAACGCACTCAGTGTTGCGGAATTCATCCGTGACAGCGGCTGTGCAATTGAGGTTACATATCCCGGTATGGAAGGCAGCAAGGGCTATGAGCTTGCAAAGAAATATATGCCCAACGGCACAAGCGGCGTTATTTCATTCAGAATCAAGGGCGGAAGAGATGCCGCAACAAAGTTTATGGACAGCCTTCAGATTGCCGAAATCGCAACTCACGTTGCCGATGCACGCACCTGCTGTCTGCATCCTGCAAGCACAACTCATCGCCAGCTTACTGCGCAGGAGCTTATCGACTGCGGTATTTCCGATGACCTTATCCGTCTTTCGGTTGGCATTGAGCACGTTGACGATATCATTGCGGATGTTAAACAGGCTCTTGAAGCTTCACAGAAATAAACAATAATGACCCCGCAACTATGTGGGGTCATTCTGATATGAGGAGAAAATATTATGTGGGCAAAAATTATTGAAATGCTTCACCTTAGCATCAGAGAAGTTTGGGCAATCGAAAAATTCTTCGAATATTTCGGCAACCTTTTCACAACGTTTTCACCCAAAAAATTCTTTTCGCTTATTCTTGCAATGGTTGAAATTCTTCAGATGCTTATTTTCGGTATGCCCCTTACACCGAGAGGTGAAACTCTTGACCTGACAGGCTATAACATCGTTGTTTACGATGAATTTGAAGGCGATACTCTTAATGAGGATTTATGGGAAGTAAGAGGCAACGGCCCGAGAAGATGCGGCTATAACCACACAAGTCAGGTTTCTGTCAGAGACGGCAATCTCGTTATCACGGGCGAATATCTCGAAGACGGATTTTACGGCGAAGGTTGGTATACCGCCGCAATCAAGCTCAAAGAAAGATATAAGCAGGGATATTTTGAAATCAAGTGTATCGTCAATGACAGCCCGGGCTACTGGAGCGCATTCTGGATTCAGGCAGATTCACCCTATACCGCTTCTGTTTCAAAAGGCGGCGTAGGCGGTGCGGAGCTTGATATTTTTGAATCAACCGAATATGCTCAGGGCAAATACGCCGTAACGAACACCATTCACTGTGCGGGTGTTGACGGCGAGCAGGAAGGCTTCCAGTCGGCAATGCTCGGCAAATTCAAGGGCAACAACATCAGCAAGGAATATAACACCTACGGTCTGGAATGGACAGAGGATGAATATATCTTCTATGTAAACGGCGTTGAAACCGTGCGTTCATCATTCGGCAACGGCGTTTCTCAGGTGCCCGAGGATGTTATTGTTTCGCTCGAAATTCCCGATGAGGAAAAAATGAAGGGCTTTGATAAAGATACCTTTAAAACTGAATTTATAGTTGACTATGTAAAAATCTATCAGAAATAAAAGTTTTGGGAGAATTTCGTATGAAAAGAGTTATAAGCGTTATTTTATCGGCAATGATTCTTTTTGGTGTGTTGTCGCCCGCAGCGGGTGCAATCGATGCGCGCGAGTTGCCTGTTATCATAATCGGCGGTTTCAGCAGCGGTCAGCTTTATATTGATTACGGTGAGGAAACCGAAGAAAAGGTGTGGGGAATGGAAGCTTCTGCCATGCTTGAGCAGACGGCGTCTGACCTTAAAAATTTTGTGCCCGCACTTCTCGGAATGTTGCTTGCGGGTGATTTTGAAACAATGGGTAAGGTTCTCGGCAACGGCGGCTCGGTCATTCTTGAAAAGCTTTATTGCAACATAGATTCAAGTTCAGTCTATCCGATTGAAACATATCCCGCTGACCCTGCAGTTTCAACATACAGCTATCTGAGCGAAAACGGTCTCGATGTTCATATTCTCGAAAAGGAACTTTCGGAATATGCTGTTGAAGAAACAAACGGCGACAATGTTTTCTTTTTTCAGTATGATATGCGCCTTGGTATGGTTGATATTTCGGCTCAGCTCAGAGATTTTGTTGATGCCGTGCTTGAATATACCAATGAAGAAAAGGTCAATATATTCGGAATCAGCTATGGCGGATATATCCTCGGTTCATATCTCAGCCTTTACGGAACCGAAGGCAAGGTTAACAATGCGGTGCTTGATGTGCCTGCGCTTGGCGGAACAAGCTTCGCAAAACGCTTTTTTACCGCAAACACGGAATTTCCCGTTTACGATCTTATCAGGTTTGCTGAGCTTGTGATCGGCTTCGAAACAAACCTTGCTCCTCTTTTTGTGAAAACAGAGTTCAACCGCATTGAGGTTCTTGCGAAAGCTTTTCTTAATGAAATAATGGATTTACCTTATTTCTGGGGCAGCTTGTGGGATTTGCTCACACCCGAGGATTATGAAGAACTCAAGCCTCTTCTTCTTGACAGCGAAGCAAGCGCAGAGCTTATCAGGAAAAGCGATATCGTTCACCATGAAATAATGCCGAATTACCGCAAAAACTTTCTTGCATGCATGGAAAAGGGTGTTAATATTTCAATAATCTGCAACTATGCCTGCCAGAATGCTTTCGGCGGCGAACAATACGGCGATATGCTGCTTGACGCAGCTGCAGTCAGCGGCGCTGAGGTTGTTGATTACGGCGAACATTTTGAGGATGGTTACACAGCTTGTGCAGAAGTTTGCAGCAACGCTTCGCATAACCATATTTCGCCCTCAATGGAAATTGATGCATCCTGCGCATATTTGCCCGAACACACATGGTTTGTGAAAGACCAGTTCCACGGTATGTACGCCAAAGACAGCATCACCTTTGAGCTTGTGTGCACGCTTTTGTTTGCAGATGAAAGAGCTGATGTATATACATATGATGAATTCCCGCAGTTCATTTCTTCAAACAACAATATTCTTGATGTCAGCGCCGAGTTTGACAGCAAGGTCAACGGTTATCTTGACGGCAGCGAAACTGCTCTTATCGTTAAAAATATATCAACAAAACCCATTTTGCTCACCTCTGTTGTGTGCGACGGCGCAGACATAAAATTCAATATCCCCCATAACCGAATCATTTCTGCGGGCGAAAGCCTCGAGCTTTCGTTTGACGGCGAAATTCCCGATGCCGTCAGAAAACATATTGAAGTTAAAATTGATTATATAATGCCTGTTTTAGGCGTGCCGATGTCATCAAGAACAGTTGATTTCAGCATTATCTGACAATAAAAAATCAAAATCATCAGGAAGAAAAAATGAACCAAACAAACACATTAAGGCGATTAAAAAAATATATAGCCCTTGCCGTTTTTCTTGAAACGGCGGTCAATGCCTTGTTTTCGCTGGCATTTCACGATTTTTTGAAATACTTCTATTCTGACTATGCCCATCTTACGATATGGGGCGATGTTGTGGCGATTGTTTCGGTTGTGTTTTCGTTTATAATTTACGACAGCTTCGCCCATGCCGCGTATCACAAGCGTAAAGACAGAATTATGTTTCTCGGCGTTGTTTATGTTGCGGCAAAGGCGGCGAGCATCGTGCATTATCTCACAGGTATTCTTGCTGAGCTTTTTCCCGTGTTTACGGGCGAAACGGCAGAATTTATTCTCGCAATATTTCTTTGGATATTTGAAATTGCAGTGGATGTTATCGCGGCAATATGGCTTATGGGCTATTTTGAAAAGAAATTCAAAAAAGAAGAAACAGAATAACCTGATATTGATGAATGTCATTCTGGACACAGAAAACGTTGTTCAGAGTGACATTTTTTGTAATCACAATGCACAAAGGCAAAGTATACACTTTGTGAAAAACAGATAAACTTAAAGAAAACAAAAATTTTCGCGTGACAAAGGATGATATCTTTCGTTATACTATAGATAGGAGCATATTTAAAAAATTAAAACGGAGGAAAAAATATGAAAATCAGAAAAATAACAGCGATTGTTCTGACGTTTGTTTTGTGTTTCGGTGTGCTTACGGTTGCTTTTGCTGATGAATCTTCAGGAGTTCCCGAAGGCTACACTCCCGTTTACACTGCAGAGGATTTATATAACATCCGCAACGACCTTGACGGCAAATATATTCTTATGAACGATATCGACCTCTCCGTTTACGAAAACTGGGAGCCTATCGGCACATACAATGAGCCTTTTTCAGGCGAACTCAACGGCAATAACAAAACAATTGAAAACTTAAAGATAGCAATTGATACCGACGAAAAAATTGCTTATGCTGCTCTTTTCGGAACGGTATCAAGCGGCAAAATATTAAACTTGGCTTTAAAAGAATGCAGTGTTGATGTAAAGGCAATCTCTGATACTGTCTGGGGCATTTGTGCATCGGGGTTGGTTTCTTTGGGAAACCGTGAAAGTATCATAGAAAACTGCATTGTTTCGGGTGATATAGCTGTTAATTCAGATAAAAAAATCTGTGTAGGCGGGATTGCATCACGATTTTCAGGAACAATTACTAATTGTTGCAATCTTGCATCTGTTTATGCTTATGTGTCAAGCGATTTTGACTGTGACTATATGTATATCGGAGGCATTGCGGGTGAATTTTCCGGCTTGTTGGAGAAGTCATCCAATCACGGTGATGTAGAAGCTGAATATAATTATCCGCAAGAATATAAAGGCTTTGTTGATTTAGGCGGTATCGCCGGCAACAGTATGAGTGGCGGAGCGATTGATAATTGTTACAACGTCGGAACGGTTACCGAAAACACAAACCAAGCGCCTAATCTCGGAGGTATTTCGGGTTATTCAGCAACAGTTACCAATTCACATAATTACGGAACTTTGATTTTCAGCGCCGATGAGTCTTATGCAGGCGGAATTACAGGAACAACAGAGTTTTGGTTTGAAGATGCATGGGGCGGAAACGGCGAAAAAATAAATTGTGCCGAACTTAAAAACTGCTTTTATTCCAATGATGTTGATAAGTCAACAGGTTATTTTGATGAGAAATATATAACAAATGTAGCGGCGCTTTCAAAAGAAGAGTTCAGAAGTGAAGAGAATTTTACGGGCTTTGATTTTGACGGTGTTTGGTTTATGGATGAAGAAGCAGGATATCCTGTTTTACAGAATCAGCCTGTTTTGCCCGAAAACATTCCAGAAAGACCAACCACAACAGAAAGCACTACAGAGCCTACATCCGAGCCCTCAACTGAACCTGATTCAGAATCAACCACAGAGCCTTCGACGGAACCGTCTTCCGAACCTGCAGATTCTTCAACTGAACCCTCAACCGAACCCTCAAGTGAACCGTCAGACGACGAATGTCCGCTTGCAAATCTTTGGATTGTGAAAGCGATAAATTGGTTGCTTGATTCGGTTTGGAGTATTATTAAATCGGTTTACGAGTTGATAAGTTTATAAAACCACATAAAAACACCCCGCAGGGTATTCCTGCGGGGTGTTTTGGTGTATTGTTAATTTTTTTATTCTTCAATTGCTTCGATGAGCTTATCGATTGCATCTTCAAGAAGTTCGAAGGGAATGTTGAGAGGGGGAAGAAGGCGCACCTTGGTTTTTGCGCTGAGAACAAGAACGCCCTTTTCCATGGCAGATGCGATGATATCCTTTGCGCTCTTTTCGCACTCGATGCCGAGCATAAAGCCTTTACCCGAAACGCTTTTGACTTTTTCGCAAGCCGAAAGCCTTGAAATGATATATTCGCTCTTCTTTGTAACATCTGTGAGCAGATTATCGTCAATTCTTGAAAGAACGCTGATTGCGCCCGCACAGCAGATGGGGTTGCCGCCGAAGGTTGAGCCGTGGCTGCCGGGAGTGAGAATGTTTTCAACCTTTTCGCCGAGCATTGTGCATCCGAGAGGAAGACCGCCCGCAAGACCCTTTGCGGTTGAAACGATATCGGGCATAACACCGTAATGCATATAGCTGTAAAGCTTGCCCGTTCTGCCGTTACCCGTCTGAACTTCGTCGATGATAACGAGCATATTTTTTTCTTTTGCAATTTCAAAAACGCCTTTTACGAATTCATCGGTAAGAGCAAGAACTCCGCCTTCGCCCTGAATTGTTTCCATCATAATTGCGGCGCATCCGTTGTTTTCGGCAAGTTCTTTAACTGAATCAAGATTGTTTGCTTCGGCATAAACAAAGCCTTCTGTGAAGGGGCCGAAATCGGTGTGGAAGTTATCCTGACCCGTTGCGGCAAGAGTTGTTATCGTTCTGCCGTGGAAGCTGTTTTTGAGGGTGATGATTGTTGAGTTGCCTTCGCCCTTGTTTTTGAGCGCCCAGAGGCGGGCCGCTTTGATTGCGCATTCATTGGCTTCTGCACCCGAGTTTGAGAAGAAAACCTTCTTCATTCCCGTTCTTTCGCAAAGCATCTGTGCAAGCTCAGCGCAGGGCTTGGTGTAGTAGAGATTTGATGTGTGGCCGAGAAGCGAAGCCTGAACGGTTACGGCTTCAACCCATTCAGCATCGGCTGCGCCGAAGGTGTTGACTGCAATGCCGCTGCCGAGATCGATATATTCTTTGTCGTCTTCGCCGTAAAGCAGAGAGCCGTTGCCCTCAGAAAGCTCAACGGGGAAACGGGCGTAAGTGCCCGCAACATATTTTTTATCTGTTTCAAAAATTGCCATAATTACTCCTTACCCCTGAACAAACATTGTGCCGAGACCTTCATCGGTCAGAGTTTCAATAAGCAGTGAATGAGGCACCGTGCCGTCAAGAATAAACACTTTTTTAACGCCTCTGCGGATTGCTTCACCGCAGCAGTCGATTTTGGGAATCATGCCGCCTGAGATAATTCCTTCGTGAACAAGCTGAGGAATATCGCTGACAAAAATTTTCGGGATGAGAGTTGACGGGTCATCCTTATCGCGGAGAATGCCTGCAATATCTGTCATTGAAATGAAGCTTTCAGCTTTGAGCGCTGCCGCAATTTTTGCAGCCGCTGTATCGGCATTTATGTTGTAAATATTGCCGTCGCTGTCGCAAGCCGTTGTTGAGATAACGGGCACATAGCCGTTTTCGAGAAGGTCGAGAATCGGTTCGGGATTAACATCTGTTATCTCGCCAACATAGCCGAGCCTTTCATCCTTGACCTTTGCGGTGATGAGGCTGCCGTCTGCGCCGCAAAGACCGATTGCTTTGCATCCGAGTCTGCCGAGAAGAGCAACAAGGCTCTTGTTAACCTTGCCCGCAAGCACCATCTGAACAACGTCAACGGTTTCTTTGTCTGTCACGCGAAGGCCGTCAACCCATTCGCTCTTTTTGCCGATTTTGCCGAGCATATCGTTGATTTCGGGTCCGCCGCCGTGAACAAGAACAACCTTAACGCCGATAAGTGAGAGAAGAGCGATATCGCCCATAACGGCGTTTTTGAGGTCTTCGTTAATCATAGCGTTGCCGCCGTATTTGATAACAACAATTTTGTTTGAATATTTCTGAATATAGGGGAGGGCTTCAACAAGCACCTGACCTCTGAGATTATTTGTGATTTCCATTTTTATACACCCTTATGTTCTGTAGTCTCCGTTGATTTTAACGTAGTCATATGTCAGGTCGCAACCCCAGGCTGTTGCGGTTTCGTTGCCGCTGTTAAGGCTGATGAGAACCTGAATTTCTTTCTCTGTGAGAACTTCTTTTGCGATTTCTTCAGAGAAATCGATGCCCGCGCCGTTTTTGCAAACATCAATCTGCCCTGCTGACGATTTGAATGATACATCAATTTTTGTAACATCAACATCAGCGCCGCTGTAGCCGATTGCGCAGAGCACTCTGCCCCAGTTTGCGTCAGCGCCGAACATTGCAGCCTTGAAAAGCGATGAGCAGATAACCGATTTTGAAACGGTAACGGCAATTTCTTTTGTTGCCGCGCCGTCAACGATGCATTCAAGAAGCTTTGTTGCACCTTCGCCGTCGCCCGCAATCATACGGCACAGGTGAGTTGTGACCGCATTGAGAGCTTTGCAGAATTCATCGAAATCAGCGCCTTCGCAAACGATTTCATCGTTGCCCGCAAGACCGTTTGCCATAACGGAAACCATATCGTTTGTTGAAGTGTCGCCGTCAACGCTTACCATATTGAATGATGATTTAACATCTTCGCTGAGAGCCTTCTGAAGCATAGCCTGTGAAATTGCACAGTCAGTAGTAACAAAAACAAGCATTGTTGCCATGTTGGGATGAATCATGCCTGAGCCTTTTGCGATACCGCCGATTCTGCATTCCTTGCCGCCGATTTCAAATGAATATGAAACGCATTTTTCAACCGTGTCGGTTGTCATAATTGCAGCTGCAGCATCGTCGCTGTCTGCTTTGAGCTCTTTAACAAGAGTGGGGATGCCTTCTGCAATGGGGGTTATATCAAGTGTCTGGCCGATAACGCCTGTTGATGCAACGATGATATCTTTTTCGCTGATGCCGAGCTCTTTTGAAATGAGTGAGCACATCTCTTCTGCGATTTCAATGCCGTTTGCGTTGCAGGTGTTGGCATTGCCGCTGTTGCAGATAACCGCCTGAGCGAAGCCGTCGGCAACATTGTTTTTTGTTACGGTTATGGGTGCACCCTTAACGAGGTTTGTTGTGTAAACACAAGCGGCGGTTGCCTTTTTTTCGCTGAAAATAAGAGCAAGGTCTTTTTTCGTTTTATTTTTTCTTATACCGCAGTGAACTCCGCTTGCGGTGAAGCCTTTTGCGGCGCAAATGCCGCCTGAAATCTGTTTCATAATTTATTTTCCTTTCAATCAGAGAGAAAGACCTGTTTTGGGGTCGATTCCCATAAGAATATTCATGCATTCAACTGCGGCGCCTGAAGCGCCTTTGCCGAGGTTGTCGTAACGGGCAAGAAGAAGGATTCTGTTTTCGTTGCCCTGAACGAATATCTCCATTCCGTCGTTTCCGCTCATTTTTTCAGCGCAGAACATTGCGTCTGCACCCGTATCCTCTGTGAATTTGACAAAATCTGAATTATATGTATTTTTATAAACCTCGATTATATCTTCAATTCCTTTACCTTCGCAGAGCATTTCTTTGAAGAGAGGAACCGTAACAGCCATTCCGCTGTAATAATCCGAAACTATGGGGCAGAACACGGGAGGATTTTCAATGCCCGTTACTGCCTTCATTTCTTTGAGGTGTTTATGTTCCTGAGTAAGAGCGTACTGACGGGGTGAATTAAGGAATGATTCTCTTGAGATGTTTTCATACTGAGCAATCATCTTTTTGCCGCCGCCGCTGTAGCCTGTTATTGAATGGCAGGTGAGAAGCGCATCTGCAGGGAGAATGCCCGCTGCAACAAGAGGATAAACAAGAGCGATGAATCCGCTTGCGTGGCAGCCCGGAACGGCAACTCTTTTTGAATTTTTGATTTTTTCAAGATGTGCGGGCGAAAGCTCGGGGAAGCCGTATGCCCATTCAGGAAGAGTTCGGTGAGCCGTTGATGCATCGATAACCTTGACATCGGGGTTTTCGATAAGCGAAACAGCTTCGATTGCCGCTGCATCGGGAAGGCAAAGAAAGGCGATATCGCACGAATTGAGAGCAGACTTTCTTGCCTGAGTATCTTTTCTCAGTTCATCGCTGAGAGTTATTATCTCAACATCGTCACGGTTTGCGAGGCGCTCAAAAATCCGAAGCCCCGTTGTTCCTTCTTTTCCGTCTATAAAAATTTTGGTTTTATTCATAATTATGTACCTCTGGAGTCAATATACGAATAATTATACATTTATTTCTGCATAAAGTCAATGGATAAATGCATAATTAAACCGAATTGTTGAATATTATACACTGTTTGCTTCTTCGTAAAGCGTATTTGTGCAAAGTGTCACAAATACAGCGGGATATAACATCCCGCCGCACTTTATTTTCTCTTTTTTATTTCATTGACAAGCGGCTCGCCGTCAAAAAAGCTTCGAAGGTTGCCGAGTGTTGTATCCGCTATGCATTCAAGAGCTTCGCGGGTGAGAAACGCCTGATGAGAGGTGATGAGAACATTGGGCATCATAATAAGGCGGGAGAGAACATCGTCTTTGAGAATGCTTTCGGATAAATCCTCATAGAAAAACTCGCTCTCTTCCTCATAAACATCAAGACCTGCTCCGCCGATTTTTCCGCTTTTGATGCCGTCGATAAGAGCTTCGGTGTCTATCAGCGCACCTCTCGATGTGTTGAGAATGATCACCTTGTCCTTCATCTGCTTTATGGAATAATCATTGATGATGTGGTAGGTTTCGCTTGTGAGGGGGCAGTGGAGAGAGATAACATCAGAGCGGGCAAAAAGCTCTTCGAGCGGCACATATTCAAGATAGCCGAGCGAAGGGAATGGATCATATGCTATAACATTCATGCCCAGACCTCTGCCGATTTCAATGAATGTTGCGCCGATTTTGCCCGTGCCGATAACGCCGAGGGTTTTGCCGTGAAGGTCAAAGCCCACGAAGCCGTTGAGGCTGAAGTTTGAATCTCTCGTGCGGATATATGCCTTGTGTGTTTTTCTGACAAGAGTAAGCAGAAGAGCAAGGGCGTGCTCTGCAATGGCGTGGGTTGAATATTCGGGCACACGGGCAACGCTTATAACACCGTCTGCGGCGGCAAGGTCAACGTTATTGTAGCCTGCACAGCGCATAGCTATCATATCAATTCCGCTTTCTTTGAGCACGGATATCGTTTCGCTGCCGATATCGTCATTTACAAAAGCACAAACGGCTTTTGTTCCTTTTGCCATAACTGCAGTGCGGGGGCTGAGCTTTGATTCGAAATATTCAATTTCGATATTATATTTTTCTTTCAGCGCATCGAAATAGATTTTGTCATAGGGTTTTGTGTCGAAAAAAGCAACTTTGTTCATAATCTCTTCCTATACTGTTTGTTGAAACTATTGTTTACACAAAAAATGAAATTATTACTTAAGTTTGTGGATGAACAATCCGCTGAGAAGCTTGGGTTCGAACCAGGTTGATTTCGGGGGCATAATCTGACCTGCATCGGCAATATCCATAAGCTCTTCAAGAGTTGTGGGATACATTGAGAACGCAAGGCACATATCGTCATTTACTCTGCGTTCAAGTTCGCCGAGACCTCTGATACCGCCGACGAAATCAATTCTTTTATCTGTTCTCGGGTCAGTGATGCCGAGAACGGGGTCGATAAGATTTTTCTGAAGAATTGAAACATCAAGAGCTTCAACGGGATCGTTTGCGTTGAATGAGCCGTCTTTTGCGGTAAGCTTATACCATTTTCCGCCGAGGAGCATTCCGAAGGTGTGAGCGCATTCGGGCTTATAAGCTTCGTTGCCTGCAAGCTCAACGGTGAATTTATCGCTGATTTTTGCGATGAATTCTTCTTCGCTGTTGCCGTTAAGATCTTTGATCACACGGTTATAATCCATAATTTCAAGCTCGTTGCAATCAAAAAGAACAGCGAGGAAGAAGTTGAATTCTTCGCTTCCGTTATAGTCGGGATACTGCTCTCTTCTTTTGAGACCAACCTTGACGGCGGATGCCGCTCTGTGGTGACCGTCTGCAATATAAAGATAATCAACGCCTGAAAAAACAGCCGAGATTTTTGCGTTTATTTCGGGGCAGTCAATAACCCAGACGGTGTTTGTTATTCCGTCATCGGTAACAAAATCGCAATATGGGGTGTGCGAGTTGCTCCAATCGGAAACGATTGCCGAAATTTCGCTCTGCGGGCGGTAGGTGAGGAAGATGGGGCCCGTGTTTGCATCGCAGTAGTCAACGTGGTTGATTCTGTCAGCTTCTTTATCTGCTCTTGTGAGCTCGTGCTTTTTGATAATGTTGTTGATATAATCATCAATTGAAACGCAGCCGACGAGACCCGTCTGGCTTCTGCCGTTCATAATCTGACGGTAGATATAAAATCTTGCTTCTTCGTCCTGTTTGCAGACGCCGTCTGTTACGAGCTTATCGAGATTTTCTTTTGCTTTGAGATAAACCTGCTCGGAATAAAGGTCTGTGCCTTCGGGGAGGTCTATTTCAGCTTTATCAACATGAAGAAATGAGTTGGGCTTGCCTTTTACCATTTCTGCTGCTTCCTTGCTGTTCATAACATCATAGGGAAGTGCAGCAACCTC
>JAZLBI010000071.1:0-5218 GCA_045613625.1 Acutalibacteraceae bacterium
ATTGCAGATTTTATCGTTTGTTTTTATGCTCGCGATGGTTGTTCTGTGCGTTGTATTTCTGAAGAAAAATAATATCTCCGTTAAAAATGTTGATGCGCTTACTCAGTATCTTGTTGGCGGAACATTAACGGTTGCACTAATAATGGTCGGATTCAGCGTTGTTAAATCTTTTGCGCTTGTTTTTCCGCCTGCTGTTTTGTTTGTTCTTTCAGGGATTGTTTTCGACAGCCTTCCGCTTGCAGTTCTTGTTAACTTTGTTGCAACGGCCTGCAGTCTTATTCTTCCTTATTTTCTCGGAAGATTTACGGGCGCAGATATGGTTAAATCACTCAGAGAAAAATTCAAGGCAGTTAAGAAAATTGATGATTTTGCAGACGAAAACTCTTTTGCGATTGTTTTGATTTTCAAAGCAGGCGGGCTTATGCCTTCTGACCTGAGCAGCCTTATTTTCGGCGCAATGAAAATTCCTTTTTTAAAGTATTTTATTGCTTCAAATCTCGGAATGCTTGTTTTGAATGTGCTGTGGAGTCTTGTTGGTGTATACGGAGATTTATCAAATCCACTTTCGTTCCTTTATGCACTTCCCGCTCTTCTTTTTGCGCTTGGTGCATCAATATTCCTTGCCAGACGACAGAAAAATAAAAAATAATGAGGTGTCGATTAATGAATAAAAACATACTTGTCAGAATTTTATCGCTTCTTCTTTCTTTTACCGTTATTTTGGGTATATGTACGCCTGTGTTTGTTTCTGCTGAAGAAACGACAGCACCCGTTCCTGAAGATGAGATTGTTGAAGAAATCAGTATTCCTGATCAGATTGTTGAGGTTGCAAGAGCTCAGATAGGTTATTACGACCCAAGCAACATAAACAAATTCACAACTTGGTATTACGGCTATGAAACTTCTGCATATTGGTGCTCGATTTTTGTTTCGTGGTGTGCAGATCAGGTTGGTGCAATAGGCACTGCCGTTCCCAAAAGAGCATCCTGTGTTCAAATGAAAAACTGGTTTGAAAAGAGGGGAGAATATTACCCTGTTTCAAGCGACTATGTTCCTCAAAAAGGCGATATAGTGTTTATTAACACTGCAGTTGACGGCACGGATGACATTCATCACGTTGATATTATTACCGAGAGCGGATTTATAAAGAGCGGGAAAACATATAAAATAAAATGTATCGGCGGAAACACATCTGACCTTAATTATAACGGCTCGGAATATGTAACTGAAAAAACAAGGCCTGTTGACGGTCCTAGAGCACAGGTTGTTGGGTATGCTCATCCTTCATATGAAAAAAGCACAGGTATTATGGGCAACCTTATTTCAATAGCTGATAATCTTTCGCCCGCTTTTATAAGATTCCTACATTCAAAACTTATTTCTCTTCTTATTTATGTTGAAGAGATTTTATTCGCTGCATAATTTAAATTCTGCTTCGGTTTCCTTTGTGTTGAATCCGAAGCAGTTTGATTTTGTGTTGAAACATAATTAGAATCAGGAGGGGATACCGTGCCGTTACAGATTATCAGACAAGATATAACTAAAATGAATGTTGATGCAATTGTTAACACTACCAACGAAGAAATGGTGGGTTACAGCGGTGTTGACCTTGCCGTACACACCGCCGCAGGTCCGATGCTCGGTATTGAATGTCAGCAAATCAGACCTCTCGGGCTCGGCACGGCAAAGATTACGGGCGCATACAACCTCAACGCAAAATATATCATACACACTTCGGGCCCTGTGTGGCGCGGCGGTTTTGTTGGTGAGAGCATCATTCTTAAATCGTGCTATGTTGAATCACTCAAACTTGCAGTTGAGAACGGATGTGAATCCGTTGCATTTCCGCTTATTTCATCGGGAACATACGGTTATCCGAAAGACCAGGTTCTGAAATTCGCAATTCAGGTTATTACAGAATTCCTTTTTGAACACGAGCTAACGGTTTATCTCTGCGTATATGACCGCAAATCTTACGAATTCAGCAGAGTTATTTTCAATGAAATCAGTGAACTTATCAATGATGATTATGTTGAGGAGCAGAAAGCTGTTTTTACGGCAGAGATTGAATGCTTTGAAGAAAGTATTCTTCCCAATAAAATCAGACGAAGGGATAAACTCAACGCACCTGAACGAACAGCTCAGGCTTCGATGCCGATTCCTGCGAGTTTTTCTGAAAACAAATCCCTTGCAGAATATATGAAAGCAATGGATAAATCCTTTGCATACAAACTTTTCGACTTGATTGATTCAAAGGGAATGACGGATGTTGAATGTTACAAAAAAGCTAATGTTGACAAGAAAACATTCTCAAAAATCAAGTGCAATCCCGATACATATAAGCCGTCAAAGCAGACAGCTGTTGCATTTGCAATTGCACTTGAACTGACCCTTGATGAAACTCAGGATTTGCTTGCGTCAGCAGGGCTGACACTCTCACGCAGTTTTACATTTGATAAAATCATCAGATATTTCCTGCAAAAGGGTGTCTATGATATTTTTGAAATAAACGAGGCACTGTTTGAATTTGACCAGGTGCTGCTGGGTTGTTAATATATATATCATTCAAAAGTCTCCCGTCAAGCGACCAATTGAATAAAACAAATCGCTATAATGTGGTTGTAAGGTTGAGAAACCAAGCAACCACATTTTTAATTTTGGAGGAGAAAAAAATGACAGGTGCAATTATAGGCGATGTTGTCGGCTCAAGATTCGAGTTCGATAATTACAAATCAAAGGATTTTGAAATGTTCCATTCGGAATGCGATTTTACCGATGATTCGGTTATGACTCTTGCAATCGCAAAGGCTCTTCAGCCTTATAAAACAATAACAGACTATAAAGCATTCAAAAAAGAGCTTGTAAAGGTGATGCACGAGGTTGGCAGAAGATATCCTCAATGCGGCTACGGCGGCAGATTTCTGGAGTGGATGATGTATAACCGCACCGAGCCATATAACAGCTACGGCAACGGCTCAGCAATGAGAGTTTCGCCCGTGGGCTGGTTTGCAAACTCGCTTGATGAATGCGAAAAATTAGCGGCAGCAACTGCAGAAGTTACTCACAATCACCCCGAAGGAATCAAGGGTGCGGTGTCCGTTGCAGGTGCAATTTATCTTGCAAGAACAGGTCACGGTATGGATGAAATCAAGAAATATGCAAGTAAATTCTACACAATCGATTTCACACTCGACGAAATCCGTAAAGACTACGATTTCTATGAAATCTGTCAAAAATCCGTACCTCAGGCATTCGAGGCATTCTTTGAGTCAACAAGCTTTGAGGATACGATCAGAAACGCAATTTCAATCGGCGGTGACAGCGACACAATCGCCGCAATCGCAGGCTCAATCGCCGAAGCATACTACGGCGTTGACGAGGATATGAAAGAAACTGCGCTCTCATATCTTGACGATTATCTTCTTGAAATCGCAGAAAATTTCATAAATAAATTTATAAAAAAGGAGAATAAAACAGTGAAAAAAAACATCACAGAACTCGTTTTTATTCTTGACAGAAGCGGCTCAATGGCCGGTCTTGAAAGCGATACAATAGGCGGATTCAACGCAATGATAGAAAAGCAAAAGAAGCAGGACGGCGAATGCTATGTTTCAACTCTGCTGTTTGATAATGTATCAGAAGTGCTCCACGACAGAGTGAAACTTTCCGAAATCAGCCCCATGACAGACCGTGACTATACCGTCAGAGGATGCACTGCACTTATCGATGCAATCGGCAGTGCGATTCATCACATCGGCAATGTTCACAAGTACGCACGCCCTGAAGACGTACCCGAAAACACAATGTTCATCATCACAACAGACGGTATGGAGAATGCAAGCCGCCGCTACACAAGCGACAGAGTGAAGATGATGATTGAAAGACAGAAGAAAAAATACGGCTGGGAATTCCTTTTCATCGGCGCAAATATCGATGCAGTTGAAACCGCAGCAAGATACGGCATCGGTGCAGACAGAGCAGTAAACTACAATGCAGATCGCGAAGGAACAAAAATAGTTTATGAGTCTGTTGCAAAAGCGGTTTATGACATGCGTGCCCAGGCATGTATTTCTTCGGAATGGTGCGAAGATATCGACAGTGATTATAAATCAAGAAGAAACAAATAAAAAAATCGGAGCCATAAGGGTTTACCTTACAGCTCCCAAAATTTTTAATATTAAAGTTTCATTGCAACGTCCCAAGCGCCCCAGATAACGGTACGGAGATTGCCGACATTAGCTGCATCGCCGATAACGTGGATGTGTTTGCCTTTTTGAGCAACAGGAGTGGGAACATAACCAACAGACATAATAACTGAATCTGAGGGGATTTCAAAGGTCTTTCCTTCCTTATCCTTAACAGTTACGCTGCCATCGTTGATTTCGCAAAGTGATGTTTCAAGGTGTACGGGAACCTTGTTTGTTTTGAAGAAATCTCTGAGATAACTTGTGTTTGCAAGAGCAACACCGGGAGTTGTGATGAGGTCATCCTGCATTTCAATAATTGTGGGCTTCTTGCCGTTGAGATAAAGCTCATAAGCGATTTCACAACCTGTAAGACCGCCGCCGATAACTGTTACGTTTTCGCCAACTTCTGCCTTTCCAAGAAGGAAATCAACAGCTTCAATTGCTGTGTCAGCGCCCTTAACGGGAATTGATCTTGCTTTTGAACCTGTAGCAACGATAACTTCATCAGCACCAAGCGAAGAAACATCCTTAATTTCTGTGTTCATCTTCACTTCAATGGGATGCTTTGCAACCTCGCGGATATACCATGCGATAAGATCACGGTCTTTTTCTTTGAAAGAGGGGGCAGCAGCAGCAATGAACACACCGCCAAGCTTATCTGTCTTTTCATAAAGAGTTACTTTGTGGCCGCGTTTTGCACAAACAATTGCAGCTTCCATACCACCGATACCGCCACCGATAATCGCAATGTTCTTTGACTTCTTAGCAGGTTTGATGCTGTATTTCTTTGACTGCATTGTTTCGGGGTTGAGTGCACAGCGTGAAAGACCCATTGTATCCTTGAGATCCTGGGTGTTTGCATGACCCTTTGATGTTGAGAAGTTGAAGCAAGCGCTGTGACAACAGATACAAGGCTTGATATCCTCAATTCTATCTTCAATGAGCTTTGTAATCCACTGAGGATCAACAAGGAACTGACGAGCAACACCAACACCGTCAATCTTGCCTTCTGCAACAGCCTGAAGTCGGAG
>JAZLBI010000072.1:0-16164 GCA_045613625.1 Acutalibacteraceae bacterium
GCAAGCATAAACGTCTGAGTGATCGCCGAAGATGTTAAGAGCGTGTGAAGCTACGCAACGTGCTGATACGTGGAAAACGCTGGGAAGAAGCTCACCTGCGATTTTGTACATATTGGGGATCATAAGAAGAAGACCCTGTGATGCAGTGTAAGTAGTGGTGAGAGCACCTGCTGCAAGTGAACCGTGAACGGTACCTGCTGCGCCTGCTTCTGACTGCATTTCGGCAACTTTTACTGTTGTGCCGAAGATGTTCTTCATACCCTGTGCTGACCACTGGTCAACATAGTCTGCCATGGGGCTTGACGGAGTGATGGGGTAAATGCCTGCAACTTCTGTGAAAGCATATGACACCCATGCAGCGGCGTTGTTACCGTCCATGGTCTTCATTTTTCTTGCCATAGTCTTTTTCCTCCTAAAGATTTTAAGCTTTATTAGTGAATAAATATAATAAAACACCATCCATTATACTATCACTTTTCTTGCTGTTTGTAAAGTCTTTAATTATTCCAAATTGCATAAGTTTTTTATAAAAAATTTGTATATATTTTCATCACAATATAATTTTGGGAGATTTGACGGCGATTTATTGACTTTTTTTGTTTTTAGTGGTAATCTTATATCGTATATTTTTCAAGGAGGTTTCATTTTATGACTCTTGTTCAGCAGATTTTCTTTAAACTTTTCACATTCATTATCACCGTTATTTATTCAATTAACGGCGGTGTTGTGGCTCCTTCAACGGCAGACCCCATCAAGGCGAAGAATCCCGATGATGTAAAAATGGTTTTTGCAACTGTTGCAGACCCTCAGGTTTCAAACTATATGTTTGGCAGATATCAGTCTTTCCAGGAAGCTTGCATGGATCTGAGAAATGCAGAAACAGAGTTTGATGCAATCGTAGGCGTTGGCGATATTGCCGAAAACGGACTTCTCGAAGAGTATCAGCTTGCTTACAATGAACTTTATAATCTCAGCGACCGTTTCATTATGGCAACAGGCAACCACGATATCAGACTTCGCCTTTACAGCCAGTCTGTTGACCGTTTCAGCAATTTCACAAACTCACTCAACAGAGATGAGAGAATGACTGAAAATGCATATGCAGAAGGCAAATTCGCATATACAGATGAAGTTAACGGTTATAAGTTTATCGTTATGGGTTCAGATAAGACAGCGTTTGAAGAGGCATATATCAGCCCCGAACAGCTCGAATGGCTTGATGCTGAGCTTGCATCGGCAAAAGGCGAGCCTGTGTTTGTTGTTCTTCAACAGCCACTCAAGCTTACTCACAACCTTCCCACAACATGGGGTAACGGAACAAACAAAGAGGCAGGTTCCGTAGGTGATCAGAACGATGAAATCCGTGCAATTCTCACAAAGCACGCTGCAGACGGCAATGTTTTCCTTATCACAGGTCATCTTCATGCAGGTTTCAGCCAGTACAGCTATCAGAACCTTGACGGCGTTCATTCATTCAATGTTCCCGCTCTTTCAATTGAAAACAAAGACGGCGAAGAGGGCGGCAACGGCGCAGGACTTACATATATTGTTGAAGTTTATGAAGATGAAGTTATCTTCAGAGCAAGAAACTGCGAAAAAGGCGAATGGCTTCCCAAATGGGATGTTACCGTTCCCGTTAAATAATTAAACGAAAGGAAAAACATTAATGAAAAAGAATTTCTTCAGAATAATCAGCGTTGTTCTTTGTGTGGCAATGCTTGCAAGCTGCCTTGCTTTTGGCGTTTCGGCAGAAGACACTTCGGCATTAAGCGGAACTCCTTCCCGTATTTCGGTTGTTATCAACGGTGATGCTTCAACACAGAGAGGTTTCACATGGTACACAGATGCAAACACAACCTCTGTTGTTCAGATTATGGATGCCAACGGCGAACCTGTTGAAGGCGTAACAACCACTGCTGACCCTACTATGTATTGGGAAGGCAAATATGTTCATAAGGTTCTTGTTTCAGACCTTACTCCCGGAACAACATATTTTTATCGCGTTGGTGACGGAAGAGATTTCAGCGAAATCGGTTCATTTGTTACCGATAACGGCGATGACAAGGTTGATTTCATCACTTTTGCTGACGTTCAGGCAGGCAATCAGGAAAACTTCGACAGAGGCGCAAGAGTTCTTGAGCAGGCTTTAAAAATGATGCCCACAGCTGAATTTATGGCAGGTCTCGGCGATTTCACAGATGACAGCACAAACGAAGAATGGGATTATAACGATAAAGCATTCCGTGCAATCAATATGAGCACAACACTTGTTCCCGTTGCGGGCAACCACGACGGTCTCGGCGTTGAATATTGGTTCAACAATATGTTCAACCTTGACACAAGCGAAAGCGTTCAGGTTAAGGACGGCGTTAACTATTCATTTGACTACGGCAACATTCACATTGCAGTTGTTAACACAAACGATATTCTCGCAATTTCAATTCCTCAGCTCACATGGCTTGAGAACGATATGAAGAGCACCGATAAGGATTGGAAAATCGTTCTTATGCACAAGTCACCCTACAGCCTCGGCAAGGATGCAAAGTGGCCTGACGCTCTCTATCTTCAGAAGTCACTCACAAGAGTTGTTGACGAATGCGGTGTTGACCTTGTTCTCAGCGGTCACGACCATCAGTATCTCAGAACAAAGCCTCTCAAGGCAAACAAGGTTAACGATGACGGCGCAATCTATATTCTCTCAGGCACAGCAGGTGCAAAGAGATATGAAGTTCGTCCTTTCCTTGCAAACCACTTCCTCAAGACAGACTGGATTGATGCTCTTACAATCCAGAGAAGCGGCGGAAACTATTGGGACGGCGAAGATTGGGATCAGCAGAATCCCGACTATGAAGGCGGCATTTTCAGCACCTTCTCAACAGACGGCGGAACACTTACCGTTAACTCATATGTTGTTTCAGACTACACAACAGATGAAGAAGGCAACATCCTTGATGTTAACGAAGAACCCAAGGTAACCCTTCACGATTCATTCACTCTTACCAAGGAAACAGGTAAAAACGAAATCACCTTCACAGGCGATAACACAACAAGCGAACTTGAATATAACCTTCAGATAGTTCCCAGTTTCCTCGGCCTTGCAACATACGCAATCGTTGAGTGGCTTCCCAAGTTCCTTATTATGGTTCCCGAACTTCTTTACAGCGTAATTGCGTTAGACATATTCTGATAAACGAAAATATAAAATCAACGGCTTGCAGAGTGATTTGCAAGCCGTTTTTTTTGCACTTGAAAAGCATAGGTTTGCGGGTGGACAAAAAAACAATGGGTACGGAAATCCGTACCCATTATCTATTGATGATTTATTGTTTTATCAGAAGATTTTCCAGATAACTTCAAGAACTCTGCCGAGAATATCAAGCATAAAGTTGAGAGGTTTCCAGGTGAGTTCAATGTTGAGTTTCGAGAGGAAATCCGTCAGCAAATCGTCGATTGCATCAACGGTAACTTTGTCTGAAGACGATGCGTTCTCTGTTTTCTCAATTGCAAAGCTGTCAACTCTTTCAGCCTTGCCGTCGGCAACCTGATAAGCGTTGTAATAAAGAGTATCGCCATCAACTGTTATTGCCGAGAACATTGAGTTTTCAACATCCGCAAGAGCTTCGGCACGGGGGAATTTTGCATCCGTTGCGGCCTCATCCTTGGTGTGGTAAACTTTAACACCGGATGTTCCGCAGATTGAATAAATTGTGCCTTTGGGGTTGTATTTGGTTATGTAATCAAGTCCGTTGTATGTTTTCGTTTCTGTTTTAACGGGCACAACAGCGTTTGCGTTGAGAACATCGGTTCTCAGATAAACGTGGTCGTGACCCTGAAGAACCATATCAACTCCGAGATAGGGGAGAAGTGCGCTGAGCTGGCTTCTGATGCCTTCAACCTCGCCGTCATCATAATGCGAACCGTTTGAATAGGGCGCTTTGTGAAGAACAACAATTTTCCACTTCGCATCGCTTGATTTGATATCGTTTATCATCCAGTCAAGTTGAGTCTCACTGAGCTTATCGTCTTCATCATCGTTTGTGTTGAGAACGGTGAAATGAACTCCGTTATAATCATATGAATAATAAACGCCGGTTTCAAGATCCTGTTCGGGAATATTGGGAAGAACGAAGTTTTCGGTTATTGCCGCTCCTGCATCTTCGTGGTTACCCGTTGTGGGCATAAAGGGAAGATCAAGGAAAGCTTCTGTTGAATTGAGGAAATAATTCCAGTGTTTCACATTTTCGCCCGCATCAACCTGATCGCCTGCCGAAACAACGAATCTGCCGTCAGGATAGAGGTCATAGGCTGTTTCGATTACGCTTGCAAAGCGCTCATACTGATCTTTGCGCTGAGACTGCGGGTCGGTCAGATAGAAGAAGGTGAATGCTTCATCGCCGCCCTCTGCGGTTGTTATTGTGCCCGCTTCGCTCCACCAGCCAAGCTTTGCATCGCCAACGCGGTAGCTGTATTTTGTTCCGGGCTCAAGGCCGCTGAGCTTCACAGTGTGTTTTGTGTATTCCTTCGCGAAATTGAGAAGGGCAAACACGCCGAGGTCTGCGCCTGGATAAGCTTTATCGATGCTTTCATATGATGCGTCAATTCCGCTTCCCGTTGTGGGAGTGCCCGTGAAATCGGGGTTTTCGCTGTAGGGAAGAATTTCAATATCCGTTCCCGTGACGCTGTATTTTGTGAGCCAGGTGATGCTTACCTCTGTTGAAGAATCTTCGCCGAGACTCATTGCAATATGAGAGGGAAGGCGGTAGTTATCCTGAGTTGCTTCAACCTCAACGGGGCCGCTGTAGGTTATTGTTGCAACGGAATCAAGAGATTCATCGGGGCTGTTATCAAAGAGGAACGAACTGAGCATCCACTTCATTGTGTAGCCCCAGGCTTCATACTGGCTCTGAGTTATATATTCGCCCATAAGATGGTCGATGATGGCGTCAACTGAGCTGTATTCTTCGGGCACAAGGGGGATTGAAAGAACGGAATTGACAAGGTTGATGAAGCTGTTGTTGCCGCCGAGAAGGGCTTCAACACTGCCCTGAAGAACAAGACCGAGAAGGCGGAAAATGTTGCCTTCGGGGAAAAGCTCGCCGGGGTTGAAATCAAGATTTGCGAGAATTTCATTCTGAACAAGGTCTGTTACAAGCACCTCGCGAAGAAGATTGAAAATCTCTTCTGCAGCTTCGCCGCTGTCAAGTCTTTCAAGAAAATCAAGAATGAATTCATATTCCGAAACATCCTCGTTGCCGCCGTAGTAGCTGTAGAATACGATCGCTGCGCCGTCTGCAAGAGTTGCTCCGCCTTCGCGGGGAGTTCCGATATATTCATTGGGGAATTCTGCGGGATATTCGCTTATCTGATAGCTGAGAAGCTTATGGATAAGCACTTCAAGCTTTGCAACGGTTTCTTCGGGGTTGCTGATATAAACTTCATCAATCTGACCTGCAAGGTCTTCGATGAAGCCCATAACGTTTGAGCTTACCGTAAGAATTTCAACGGGACCGATTGCAAGTCCGTTTGTTCCGTGAGCATCAACAATAATCTTTTCAAGATCAAGATTCTTTGTTTTGAGATAGTTGAGAAGACCGCCTTCTGCGTTGATTTCACCGAAAATATCTCTGATAAGAGTTCCGACGGTTGTGTTTACAAAGCCTTCAAGGCCGCCGTCGCCGAAGGTTCTTCCGAATGAATATGTAAATTTGAAGGGAGATTCATAAACCGTTCCGTCATCGTCAACAACGGGAGCATATTCATCAACATCGAATGTCTGCATATCCATTGTTGTTGTTTTGCCGTCTGAGGTGAAGTCGATGATTTTGTAGCAGTTGGGGAAACCTGTGAGAGTGGGGGTAAGAATATCATAGACGGTTTCACCGTTATCGTTTGTGTGAGAAACTGTATCGTTCGAATGAAGATGACCTGTGAAAACATAGTGAAGACCTGCATCGGCATAGGTTTCGGCAACTCTGAGCCAATCGCGGATAACAAACTTCCAGAGAGTTGCTTCTTCGATTTCCATATGAGGGATGAGGTTATGATGCTGCATCGCAACGGGGGTGAGGCCCTGAGATTCTGCGTTTTCGCATTCTTCAACAATCCATTCAAGAAGGCCGTCGGCAAGCTGACCGTCTGTCATATGCTCGTTGCCTTCCGCACCGTTATCTTCGCTGTACATACAGCTGTCGATTGCGATGAGTCTGTAGCCACCGAGGGTTACGGCATATGAAAGCATACCGCCTTTTTTGCCGCTTTCGGGAACGAAAAAGCTGTCTGCCATATCAAAGCCGAGATTTGCATAGATTTCTCTGAACTGTTCGGGCGATGTTTTTTCAGTAGGTTCTTTATAGCCGTTTTCAAAGGTGATTGCGTTGCTGTTGTTGATATCGTGGTTGCCGGGGATAACAAAAACGGGAATGCCTGTTTCTTCTTCGAAGCGTTCAAGCCTTGCAGCGAGAGCTTTGTGGCTTTCAAGCTCGCCGTCTTTGGTGAGGTCGCCGGGAATGAGAACATAGTTTTCGCCGTTTTCAACTGCGTTTCTGAGAACGCCGTCAAGCGCATTTTCGAGAAGCGAATCGAGAACGGTATATTCTTTATGCTTGTTTTTTACAAAGTTGAGCCAATCCTCGTTTTCGCCGCCTTTGAGAGACGGAGCGAGATAATGAATATCCGAAATTACGCCGAAGCGTATTTTGGCCGTGTCTGCACTTACGGTCATCGGAACGCACGAAACAAGCATTGCCGCCGCAAGGATAAGGCAGATAAGCTTGAATATCAGTTTTTTATTTTTCATTTTTTCTCCTTAGTATTGATATGAGCAATCCGCAACGGGTGCGGATTGCTCGTGTTTTTGATGTTAAATCAGATGTTTTTCATAAGAGGACCGATGCCCTTGATTGCTCCGGGGATGCCCTTAACGATTTTGCGGATGCCGCCTTTTTCGCCTGCAATCCATTTAACAAGGCCGTCTGCCATATCTTCGCTCATAACACCGCCGCTCATGCTGATGAAATCACGGAAGGGAGTCTGAAGAGCGATTGCCTGAGCAAAGCCTGCGGGAACAACTGTTGTGAGAAGCTTATAGAAACGCTTGCCGTTCTTTGTGTGGTTGCAGCTTTCGAAGGTGTCGCAGATGCTGAGCGCTCTGTCGGGTGCATATGTTGCGGGAGGAAGCTCTCTGCCGAGAACAGCGATGAACTGCTCAGCGGGAACACACTGCACATTGCCTGTGTAATAGAGAGGAGCAACTTTCGAATAATCAGGAATATCAACCTGAGCAGCTGTAACATTAACTGTTGCGCTGAGCTTGATATCTGCGCTAGATGCACCGATGAGAATATCGAATTCGCCGCTTTCAACGCACCAATCGTTGATGTTTACGTTGTAGAAAGCAAACGCTCTCTTTGAAAGCTCAAACTTAACCTCTTTTTCTTCGCCTGCTTCAAGCCAGATCTTCTTGAAGCCTTTGAGTTCTTTAACGGGTCTGTAGATTGTGCTTTCTTTATCTGCAACATAGAGCTGAGCAATTTCGTAGCCGGCAACATCGCCTGTATTCTTGATTTTGCAGGTCACTGTGAGGGTGTCATCTTCGCTCATCGAAGCTTTGTCAAGCTTGATATCTGAATACTCAAATGTTGTGTATGAAAGACCGAAGCCGAAGGGATAACGAACGGATTTGTCTGCCTTTTCGTAATATCTGTAACCGATATAAACGCTTTCGCGGTATTCAACAGATGCGGGGTTGCCGGGGAAGTTGTTTACTGCGGGTGTGTCTGCATAAACCATGGGATATGTTTCGGGGAGCTTACCGCTGGGGTTAACTGCGCCTGAAAGAATATCTGCAACAGCGCCTGCGCCTGCCTGACCGCCGAGATATGAGTTGAGAATTGCTGCAACTCCGTCGTTCCAGGGCATTTCAACGGGTGAACCGCCTGCGAGAACGATAACAGCATTGCTGTTTACCTTAAGAATTTCTTCAACGAGCTTATCATGAGCTGCGGGAAGATTCATATGAGTTCTGTCAAAGCCTTCTGCTTCGTATTCATCTGTAAGACCGATGAAAACAACAACTGTTTCGTTTTTCTTTGCAACCTCTGCAGCCTGAGCGATGAGGGCGTCGTTTTTCTTTGCCTTCTTGTTTGAAAGTTCATAGCCCTGAGCAAATTCAACATCAAAGCCCGCCTTTTTGAGCTCATCAAGAGCGTTATCAAGCTGGGTGGGGTTGATATGGGATGAGCCTGCGCCCTGATATCTGGGAGTTCTTGCGAGCTCGCCGATAACAGCAATCTTTGCGCCCTTCTTGAGAGGAAGAATGCCGTTGTTCTTAAGAAGAACCATTGAATTAGCGGCAACTTTTCTTGCAAAAGGCTGGTCGTCTGCATCATTATACTGATAGTTTTCTTTTGCACCGTCAACAGCTTTCTTGATGAGGTTAAGCATATTGAGAGCTCTTTCGTTGAGAACTTCTTCGCTGAGAGTTCCGCTCTGAACAGCTTCAATGATTTTCTTTGTGCCTGAACCTGATGATGAGGGCATTTCAAGATCGTTGCCGTTCTGAAGGCCGAGAACTCTGTCGTTTACTGCGCCCCAGTCGCTGACAACAACGCCGTCATATCCCCACTCGTCACGAAGTATTTCGAGCTGAGTGTGCTTGTTTTCTGAGCCGTGGAAACCGTTGATTTTATTATAGGAGTTCATTACTGTCCAGGGGCTTGCTTTTTTGACTGCGATTTCAAATGCTGTGAGATAAATTTCACGAAGAGCTCTTTCGTCAACAACAGAATCGCAGGTCATTCTGCGGGTTTCCTGGCTGTTTGCGCAGAAATGCTTAAGAGAAGTGCCTACACCCATTGACTGAACGCCGTTGATGAAGCCTGCGGCAAGTTCGCCTGCAAGGATGGGGTCTTCTGAAAAATATTCAAAGTTTCTTCCGCAAAGAGGAGAACGCTTCATATTGATGCCGGGGCCGAGAAGCACGCCAACTTCTTCTTTAAGGCATTTTTTGCCGAGCGCAACGCCCATTTCATAAAGAAGTTCTGAATCCCATGATGCAGCTGTTGTTGCAGCTGTGGGATAGCTGATTGCGGGCACACTGTTTGAAAGGCTGTCGCCTTTCTTGCTGTAGTCCTTTTTGCGAAGTCCGTGAGGGCCGTCGCAAACCATAATTGAGGGGAAGCCGTACTTTTCCATTCCCTTGAGATGCCAGAAATCTGCACCGTCGCAGATAGCAGCTTTTTCTTCAAGGGTCATCTGAGCGAGAATTTCTTTGGGGTCTTTCATAATGTCCTCCTTATTATATGTCAGAATTTTCTTCCAGATTTAATATCTCTTCGGCTTTAACGCCGTCGATTTCTTCAACACTGCGAAGCTTTTTGCGGATGATTTCGTTGCGCTTACCCGCTTCGTCAAGGGATTTGCCCGCTTCGTCAATTTTTTGCCTTGCCTTCTGAAGCACAACGCCGAACTTATCATACTGAACCTTTGCGGCGGCGAGAAGCACGCGCACTTCATTTGCTTTTTCATTTATGGCAACGGCTCTGAAACCGAGAGAGAGCGAGTTGAGAAGGGCGGTTATCGTTGTTGGCCCTGCGATCATTATGTTATATTCGCTGCGGATTTTTTCGCTTATTCCCGAGCGGGATGAGGCGATTTCTGCATAAAGACCTTCCGTTGCAAGATACATTATGGCAAACGGGGTTGTGGTTGGCACGTTGATATATTTTGTTATTGTTTTTGCTTCGCTGAGAATTCTTGCCTCAAGAGCTTTTCTTGCCGCGGCAAGCGCTTCGGGGTCTGCTGCATCGGCGGCATCGCAAAGGCGCACATAATCTTCCATCGGGAACTTTGAATCAATGGGAAGATAGGTGAGAGTGCCTTCGTTTGAAGGAATATGAACGGCAAATTCAACTCTGTCTCTTGAACCGGGAACGCAAACAAAGTTTGTTTCATACATTCCGGGAATCGTCTGGTCAAGAATTGCGCCGAGCTGAACTTCCGCCCAGGTTCCTCTTGCCTTGACGTTTGTGAGAACCTTGTTGAGAGCTGTTACGTTGGCGGTAACTCCGTTTGAAAGCTCCTTCATTTCGCCGAGAGATTTATAAACGTTTTCAAGCCTGTCTGAAACGGTTTTGAATGAGCTGTCAAGCCTCTGAGTGAGAGTTGAGGTCAGCTTTTCATCAACCGTAACTCGCATTTCCTCAAGCTTTTTTTCGTTGCTTTCTCTCATTCGGTCAACAGCCTCTGTGAGCGCCTTGCTCTGCTTTGCGTTTTGCTCGAGGTTGTTGATGCGGATGTTTTCGATTTTTTCGTTCATTTCAGAAAGTCTTGCGGAAGTTTCAACGCGCATATTATGCTGGTTTTCGGTTGATTCTCTGCGGCTTCTCTCAAATTCCGCACCGAGAGAGCGTGAAAGCTCGGTTGTTTTCTCTGAAACGGTATCTATTTTATGGGTAATTTCGCTGTTTTTGTTGCCGCTTTGACGAATCAGAAGCACAATCAGCAGAATGATTGCAACGGCAAGCAATGCAATTATCAAAAAATCCATCATATTACTCCATTTTAATAATTTTATAATATCATACCATATATAGAAGAATTAGGCAAGTGTTTTGAGTTTTACTTTTCTTTAAAATTTTCTTAAATCCGTTAATTTTCATTCTGCTTGAAATTTTGCGTGCTGTATGATAAAATACATTGACAAATTCAAACGGAGGTTTTGGTTATGACAGGCATAATCGGTGCAATGCACATTGAAGTTGAAACAATAAAATCGCTTATGGAAAATAAAACCGCAGAGAAAATTGGCGGTGTTGAATTTGTGAAAGGAACTCTTCACGGCAAAGAAATTGTTATCGCCGTTTGCGGAATCGGCAAGGTTGCGGCGGCGATGTGCACACAGACTATGATTCTCAGATATTCACCCGAGAGAATTATCAACACAGGTGTTGGCGGAAGCCTGAGCACAAAGCTTGCAATCGGTGATATTGCGGTTGCGGAAAGCCTTGTTCAGCACGATATGGATACCTCGCCTCTGGGCGACCCCGTGGGCCTTATTTCGGGGCTGAACATCATCAATATTCCTGCCGATAAAAAGGTGGTTGAAACTCTTGTTGAGGGCGTTGAAACCCTTGAAAACATTAAGGCTGTGAAGGGTGTTATCGCTTCGGGCGACCAGTTTATTGCAAGCGAAGAAAAGAAGAAATTCATAACCGAAAATTTCAACGCAATCGTGTGTGAAATGGAGGGTGCAAGCATCGCTCAGGTATGCTTCTCAAACGGCGTTCCGTTCGGCGTTGTGAGAGCTGTTTCGGACTGTGCAGACGGCTCATCGCATATGGATTACGGCGAATTTTTGCCAATTGCGGCGGCAAATGCGGCAAAACTTATTGAGTATTTTGTTGCGAATGCGGAATAAAAAACATGGCGGTACCGATGAAAAAATCTTCGGTGCCGCGTTTGTCATTTTGGACAAAGAAACATATTTTGTTTTATTGTTTCCTCAACATTTTGTTGACATATATTAAAATATTTGATAAAATAAATTGAATATCTTTAATCTTTTATAAGATAAGGAGGAAATCGAAATGATTGACCAGAAAACCTTGGCGTACATTAACCTGTACGGCGTATTGGGTACTCTCGAAAATCTCTGTGAGCTCGCTCCCGAGGCTCAGAGTATCCTCACAAACAAAAAGCCCCTTTCAATCGGCTTCGATGTTAAAGACGGCCCCAAGGCAACAATAACCTTTAACAACGGCAAGTGCAGAATGGAACAGGGTTGCGCAAAGTGTGACGTTAAGCTTCCTTTCAGCTCATGCGAGAAGTTCAACGGACTTATTGACGGAACGGTTACCCCCATCCCTTCAAAGGGCTTCCTTCACATCAAGTTCCTGCTTAATGATTTCACAAAGCTTACCGACCTTCTCACAAAATATATGAGACCCGATCCCGCTGATCTTGAAGACCCGGATTTCTTCCGTATCAGCACTTTGCTTTTACTTAACACAATCACTGTTGCCATCGCTCAGATAGGTAACAACGATGAAATCGGCAAGTTCTCGGCAGACCATATGGCTGACGGCGAAATTTCCATACGCATCAAAGATTGCGCTTCAACAACTGTCAGAGTTAAAAACCACAGACTTCTCGGTATCAAGAAGCCCAGCGAATCACCCAGAGCAATTATGGAGTTCTCAAGCATCGAGCTTGCAAGAGCACTCTTTGACGGCAAGGTTAACGCCGTTGCTTGCGTTGGTACGGGCGACATCGTTATTAAGGGTATGATTTCAATGGTTGATAACCTTAACAGAATTCTTGACAGAGTTGCTTTGTATCTTGCATAAGGAGGAAGAGAAATGAGCATGAAAATCAACACACACGCAAAGAGTGCCGAACTCTTCCAGAGAGCGGCAAAAGTTATTCCTTCAGGTCTTTACGGCCATCAGGGCCCCGCTGAAGGCTGCTGCATCCCCGTTTCGGCTTACCCTCTTTTCAGCCAGAAGGCTCAGGGTTCATATTTCTGGGATGTTGACGGAAATAAATACATCGACTATATGTGCGCATACGGCCCCAACGTTCTCGGTTATAACGACCCCGATGTTGATGCAGCTGTTATGGAGCAGATGAAAATTGAAAACTGCGTTACCGCACCCTCAACAAAGATCATCGAGTTTGCAGAGCTTATGGTTGACACTGTTGCATCGGCAGACTGGGCTTTCTTTGCAAAGAACGGCGGCGACACAACAACCGCTGCTATTATGACTGCAAGAGCAGCAACCCATAAGAAAAAGATTATCTTCGTTAACGGCTATTACCACGGCGTTGCTCCCTGGTGCCAGAAGATTGACTATCCCGGCGTTATCCCCGAGGATGTAAAGAACAATCTTTATGTTGACTGGAACGACTTTGAAGGCCTTAAGAAGGTTGTTGAAGAAAATGAAGGCGAAATTGCCGCATTCATCTCAACTCCCTATATGCACGGCAACTTCCTTGATAACATTCTTCCCGCAGAAGGTTATTGGAAGAAAGTTCGTGACCTTTGCACAGAAAAGGGCATCGTTCTTATCATAGACGACGTTCGCTGCGGTTTCAGACTTGACCTTGCAGGTTCAGACCATTTCTACGGCATTGAAGCTGACCTTATCTGCTTCTGTAAAGCTCTTGCAAACGGCTGGAACGTTTCGGCTCTTTGCGGTAAGGATTGGCTCAAGAGCTCAATCAGCGGCCTTTCATACACAGGCAGCTATTGGATGAGCGCAGTTCCCTTTGCAGCGGCTATCGCCTGCATCAACAAGATGAAGGAGATTGATCTTCCCAAGCTTTGCCTTGATAAGGGCACAATGCTTTGCAACGGTCTTAAGGCTGCAGCTGCAAACAACGGCTTCAACCTCAATGTATCGGGTGAACCCGCACTCTTCTACCTTATGCTCAAGGATGATGATTCGCTTATGCTTCATCAGGAATGGATTGCAGAGGTTGTTAAGAGAGGCGTTTATATGACCAACCATCACAACCACTTCATCAATGCTTCGCTCAGCGATGAAGATATCAAGTTCACAATCGAAGTTGCGGAAGATGCATTCAAGGCTGTTCGCAAGAATCATCCCGAACTCGGCTGATAAAACGGAAACAATTTTGTTTATATAAAAGGAGGAATTTCTCATGGCATTAACCAAGCAGGAATGGCTTGAGCTCGAAAAACAGGCTCACGAGCTTCGTAAGCTCTGCCTTGACACCACCTATTGGGCAGGCAGCGCTCACATCGGCGGCGGTATGAGCGTTATGGATATGCTCGCCATTCTCTATTACAAGTATATGAAGTATGACGTTGCCAACCCCCAGTGGGAAGACAGAGACCGCTTCATTCTCAGTAAGGGTCACGCAGGCGTTGCTCTTGCAAGCCTTGTTTGCCACGTTGGTTTTGACGATAAAGAAAAGCTCAAAACATTCAACCTCAGCAACTCAACAATGGGCATTCACCTTGACTCAAACAAAGTTAAGGGTATCGATGCTTCAACAGGCTCACTCGGCCACGGCCTTTCAATCGCTCTCGGAACAGCTCTTGCAGCAAAGGTTCTCGGCAAGGATTATATGACATATTGTATCCTTGGCGACGGCGAATGCGACGAAGGCTCAAACTGGGAAGCAGGTATGGCTGCTGCTCACTTCAAGGCTGATAATCTCATCGCTTTTGTTGACCGCAACAAGTGCATGATTGACGGCCCCACAGAAGAAGTTATGAAGCTTGAACCCCTTGCAGACAAGTGGGCTTCATTCGGCTTTGAGGTTATCGTGGTTGACGGTCACAACATGAACGCTCTTTCAGAGGCTATCGACACAGCTCTTGCTGTTAAGGGCAAGCCCGTTATGATTATCGCTGATACCGTTAAGGGTGCAGGCGTTGACTTTATGGAAGGCGACTATAAGTGGCACTACGGCGCAATCAACGATGAGAAATATGAACTTGCAAAGGCAAGCCTTGAAAAATACTATGCACAGCGCGTAGCCCGTGCAGAAAAGGAGGGCATCTGATCATGGCAGGAGGATTAACCTATACAGCACTTGACTCAACATCGTTATCAACAGCTGAAATTTACGGTAAAGCTCTTTGTGAGCTTGGCGAAAAGCATCCTGAGGTTGTTGCTCTCACAGCTGACCTTGGCAAATCAACAAAAATCGGTATGTTCGGCGAGCAGTTCCCCGACAGATACTTCAACGTAGGTATCGCAGAGCAGAATATGTTCGGTATGGCTGCAGGTATGGCAAGGGCAGGTCTTGTTCCCTTCCTTTCAACCTTCTCTGTTTTCGCTTCTCTCAGAAGCGCTGACCAGCTTCACACAGACATCTGCTATCAGAACGTAAATGCAAAAATCATCGCTACTCATGCAGGCACATCATTCGGTCAGGCGGGTTCAACTCACCACGCTATCTGCGATATGGCAGTTGCACGTTCAATCCCCAACCTCACCGTTATCTGCCCTGCAGACGGCCTTGAAACATATAACGCAGTTCACGCTGCTTATGATAATTTCGGCCCTTACTACATCCGTATCAACAGAGGTTTTGACCGTGTTCTTTATGAAAATTCAGACTACGGCTTCGAAGTTGGCAAGGCTGTAACAATCAACGAAGGTTCGGATATCACAATCATTGCTTGCGGTTCATGTGTGTTCCAGGCATATCAGGCAGCTAAGTTCCTTGAAACAAACGACGGTCTTAAGGTAAGAGTTCTCAATATGCACACCATCAAGCCCATCGATAAGGAAGCTATTATTAAGGCTGTTATGGAAACACGCCGCATTATCACCGCTGAAGACCACAACATTCTCGGCGGTCTCGGCTCAGCAGTTGCTGAAGTTATCGTTGAAGCAGGTAAGGGCTGCGCATTCAAGCAGCTCGGTATCCCCGATAAGTTTGCACCCATCGGTCTCCACGAAGACATTATGTCATCACTCGGCATCGACCAGAACGGCATTATTGCAGCTGTTCGTGAAGTTATGGGTAAGGACTTCGAACTTGACGATGACTGGGATGACGAAGCATAATTTGAGTTCTTTTCACTTTCTCCTTCGGTCGTGTATAGCATACACTTCCCTCAGTGCGAAAGCGAAAATAATCTCAAATCCCGAGATTTATTTTTAACTTTCCTGTTCGTTGTGTATAACGATACGCATCCTCACTGCGAAAGTGAAAATAAATTCAGTTTCTGAAACCACATATTAACCGAAAGGAATGATTTATATGGCTTCGAGAGAAGATTTTTTAACCAATAAAATTTTCCTTTGTGCGGTTCTGCCCCTTATCAAAACAATTGCTATGGATGACCCCAAGCTTGCAAAGAAATTTGAGCACGCTCACGCAGTTATCCAGGTCAGCGCAAAAGACCCCGATGCGCCCGAAGGCAAGTTTGCAACCCATTTTGTTGTTAACAGCGGCGAATGGGTATGCCACACCGATAAGGTTGCAACCAATGCTCATATTGAACTTGAATTCAAGAGCATTGAGCAGATGAACTCATTCTTCAAAGGAAAAATCGGCCCTTCAACTCTTCCCGCAATGAAGGGTGTTGCAAAGAAACCCGCAGTTTTTGCCGCATTTATGATGACTCTTCTCAAAATGTCATCGCTCCTCACAGCAACTGAAGCTCCCGCTGATGAAGAAGGC
>JAZLBI010000073.1:0-3702 GCA_045613625.1 Acutalibacteraceae bacterium
AATCGCTCAAAATGTCATTCACTGACATCTTTCCTCGTTCTTCACGAGAATTACTGCTGTACTTGAAAGTACATACTCAAATTAATCTTCAAGGGTTAATTTAATCAATCGTTGTTTAATTTTCAAGGTGCGTCGCACTCGGCTCTCTTGCGGAGTGCTCGACTATATTACCAAATCCAAACCCATTTGTCAACACCTTTTTTCAATCTTTTTTGCTATTCTTTTCAACGCTTCCGTGTGTTTTGTGGGTTCGGGCGTTTCGGTTTCGCTGCATCAATACTCCAAACCTCTTGTTTTTCAACGCTTTCAGCCTCTGACACTCATTTCACACCACATACATTTATCATTTTCGGATTATATATTTGTTTGAAATTATTAGATATTTGTTATATTTTCGTGTTTTTTCAATATTTATTTTACATACATTTCACTTTGAACTTGAAAAAATTCTTCGCTTCGCTCAGAATGATATGCTTTAATTTGGATTATTAAGAACTGAATTGTATATAAATTCAATAATTATTATAAAAAAACATTATATTATGTTGTTTTTGCCCTTGACTTGAAGGGTGCTGTTGCAATATAATCTACATTATAATGTTTTAAATTACATTGGAGGTTACAGATATGGGAATGACTATCGGTCAGAAGCTGATAAAGAGCCATCTTGTCAGCGGTGAAATGATACCCGGAACTGAAATCGGTCTTAAGATTGACCAGACTCTTACTCAGGATGCTACGGGTACAATGGCTTATCTTGAATTTGAAGCAATGGGCGTTGAAAGAGTGCGCACAGAGCTTTCGGTTTCATACATTGACCACAACACTCTGCAGAACGGTTTTGAAAATGCAGACGATCACAGATTTATTCAGAGCGTTGCCAAGAAGAGAGGTCTTCTTTTCTCAAAGCCCGGCAACGGCATCTGCCACCAGCTTCATCTTGAACGCTTCGGCAAGCCCGGCAAAACTCTTATCGGTTCAGACAGCCACACACCCACAGGCGGCGGCATCGGTATGCTTGCAATCGGCGCAGGCGGACTCGACGTTGCTGTTGCAATGGGCGGCGGCACATACTACACAACAATGCCCAAGATGACACTTGTTCGCCTTTCGGGCAAGCTTTCACCCTGGGTTGGTGCAAAGGATATTATTCTTGAAGTGCTCCGCATTATGTCTGTTAAGGGCGGTGTTGGCAAGATTATCGAATACGGCGGCGAAGGTGTAAAAACACTTTCAGTTCCCGAAAGAGCAACCATCACAAACATGGGCGCTGAACTCGGCGCAACAACATCAGTATTCCCCTCAGACGAAATCACAAAGGCATTCCTCAAAGCTCAGGGAAGAGAAGACGATTGGTCAGAGCTTCTTCCCGACGCTGATGCTCAATACGACGAAATCATCGATATCGACCTTTGCAAGCTTGCACCCATGGCTGCTATGCCTCATATGCCCGATAACGTTAAGACAGTTGAAGAAATCGGCAATATTGAAATCAGCCAGGTTTGCATCGGCTCATGCACAAACTCATCACTCCTTGACCTGCTCAAGGTTGCGGCTATACTCAAGGGCAAGAAGGTTGCTCCCAACGTAAGCCTCACAATCTCACCGGGTTCAATGCAGGTTCTCAATATGCTTTCACTCAACGGCGCTCTTTCAGATATTCTCTGCGCAGGCGCAAGACTTCTTGAATGCTCATGCGGCCCTTGCATCGGTATGGGTCAGTCACCCCAGTCAAAGGGTGTTTCGCTCAGAACATTCAACCGTAACTTCGAAGGCCGTTCAGGCACTGCAGACGCAGGCATCTATCTTGTAAGCCCCGAAGTTGCTGCTGCATCGGCTATCACAGGTTATCTCACAGACCCCAGAACTCTCGGCGAGATGCCTGAAATCACAATGCCCGAAAGATTCATCATCAACGATAATATGATCGAGCTTCCCGCTTCGGTTGAAGAGGCAGACAGCGTTGAAATCAAATACGGCCCCAACATCAAGCCCTTCCCCACAAGCGTTGAGCTTCCCGAAGACATTGAAGCACCCGCAATTCTCAAGGTTGGCGATAACATCACAACCGACCACATTATGCCCGCAGGCGCAAAGATTCTCCCCTACCGCTCAAACATCCCCTTCCTTTCAAACTTCTGCTTCAAGCAGTGTGACGAGCACTTCGCAGAACGCTGCAAGGCTGCAGGCAAGGGCTTCATAATCGGCGGCGCAAACTACGGTCAGGGTTCATCAAGAGAGCACGCAGCTCTTGTTCCCCTCTATCTCGGAATCAAGGCTGTTATTGCAAAATCTTTTGCAAGAATCCACTGCGCTAACCTTATCAACGCAGGTATTATGCCCTTCACATTTGCAAATGCTGATGACTATGACAAGATTGACACAGACGATATGCTTGCACTCAAGGGTATCAGAGCAACAATCGAAAAGGGCGAAACCGTTATTCTCGAGAACATAACAAAGGGCGAGAAATACGAACTTGCATACGACTATTCAGACAGACAGACCGCAATGATTCTTGACGGCGGACTTCTCAACTACACAAAGAACATTGGTAAATAAGGAGATATAAAAATGACTGAAGTACAGATTAAAGCCGCTCTTGAAAAGTTTGAAGCTCTCATCAGAGAGCAGGACGCAAGAAGCGAAGCTATCAAAACTCAGGGTGACTTTGTTGATTTTACAAAGCTTGAAAAACTCACAATCGGCGTTTGCGGCGGCGACGGCATCGGCCCCATCATCACAAACGAAGCTGCAAGAGTTCTTGAATTCCTTCTCAAAGAAGATGTTGAAAACGGCAAAATCGAGTTCAAAACAATTGACGGTCTCACAATCGAAAACCGCGTTGCTGTTAACAAGGCTATCCCCGACGATGTGCTTGAAGAGCTCAAGAAATGCCCCGTTATTCTTAAGGGACCCACAACAACTCCTCAGGCAGGCGATCCCTGGCCCAACATCGAGAGCGCAAACGTTGCAATGAGAAAGGCGCTTGACCTTTTCTGCAACCTTCGCCCCGTTAAGGTTCCCGAAGAAGGCATTGACTGGACATTCTTCCGTGAAAACACAGAAGGCGCTTACGCAGTCGGCTCAAAGGGTATTCACGTTACAGACGACCTTGCAATGGACTTTGTTGTTACAACAACAGAAGGCTCACAGCGTATCGCAAGACTTGCTTATGACTACGCAAGAAGAAACGGCAAAAACAGAGTTTCAATCATTCAGAAGGCTAACGTTATCAAAACAACAGACGGCAAGTTCCTCAACCTTTGCAAAGAGGTTGGCAAGGAATACCCCGAAATCACAACCGATGAATGGTATATCGATATCACAACCGCAAAGCTTATCGATAAGAAGAGAAGAACAGACTTCAAGGTTTTCGTTCTCCCCAACCTTTACGGCGATATCATAACAGACGAAGCTGCTGAATTCCAGGGCGGCGTTGGCACAGCGGGCAGCGCAAACATCGGCAAGAAATATGCTATGTTTGAAGCTATCCACGGCTCGGCTCCCAGAATGATGAGAGAAGGCAGAGGCCAGTATGCAGACCCCTGTTCAATGCTCAGAGCAGCAGTTATGCTTCTTTCACACATCGGCAAGCAGGCTGAGGCTGACAAGCTTGAAAGAGCTCTTGACATCTGCATGTATGAAGAGAAGAAGCTTAAGATTACAGGCCGCGCAGACGGTGCAACCTGCGAAGACTTC
>JAZLBI010000074.1:0-8800 GCA_045613625.1 Acutalibacteraceae bacterium
GGGATAATGGGTGGGGTTATCAATCTCAATCATCGAGCCGTCGGTGAGGTTGATTTTATAGATAACGCTGGGTATTGTTGTTACAAGGTCAAGGTCATATTCTCTTTCAAGTCTTTCCTGAATGATTTCAAGGTGAAGAAGGCCGAGGAAGCCGCAACGGAAACCGAAACCGAGAGCGCCCGATGTTTCGGGCTCATAGGTGAGAGCGGCATCGTTGAGCTGAAGCTTTTCAAGAGCATCACGAAGGTTTTCATAATCCGCACCGTCAGCAGGGTAAACGCCGCAATAAACCATCGGGTTAACCTTTCTGTAGCCGGGAAGAGGCTCTGATGCGGGGTTTTCGGCGGTTGTTACCGTGTCACCGACTCTTGCATCTGCAACTGTTTTGATTGATGCGGTGATATAACCAACCTCGCCTGCGGTCAGCTCTTTGCAGGGCTCGGGGATGGTTGCTCTCATATATCCCGTTTCAACAACGGTGAATTCAGCGCCTGTTGCCATCATTCTCATTGTGTCGCCGGGCTTGATTTTGCCTTCTTTGATTCTGACATAAACGATAACGCCTTTGTAGCTGTCATAAACCGAGTCAAAGATGAGCGCACGAAGGGGCAAATCATCGTTCGCAACGGGTGCAGGAACATCGGTAACGATTTTTTCAAGCACCTGTTCAATGGTAACGCCCGTTTTTGCCGAAACTCTGGGAGCTTCTGAGCAATCAAGGCCGATAACATCCTCAACCTCTGCGGCAACTCTGTCGGGGTCTGCGGAGGGGAGGTCGATTTTATTGATAACGGGCACAAGCTCAAGGTCGTGGTCAAGGGCAAGATATGTGTTTGCAAGGGTCTGAGCCTCAACGCCCTGAGAAGCGTCGATAATCAGCACTGCGCCTTCGCAAGCAGCGAGTGAGCGCGAAACCCCATAGTTGAAGTCAACGTGGCCCGGAGTATCAATAAGGTTGAGCACATATTCTTCGCCGTCGTTTGCAACATAGTTGAGCTTAACTGCGTGCGCCTTGATGGTTATGCCTCTTTCTCTTTCAAGATCCATCTTGTCGAGAAGCTGAGCCGTCATATCACGAAGGGCAACCGACTTTGTTTTTTCAAGAAGTCGGTCGGCAAGGGTTGATTTGCCGTGGTCGATATGAGCAATAATCGAAAAATTTCTGATTTTATCTTTTGAAACTGCCAATTTGATTTTCTCCTTGGTTATAAATAGAATATTATATACATAATTAATATACCAAATTATATATATAAGGTCAAGTTTTTTCTTGCATTCATCAACAGTTGACAAAACATTATAATTGAATTATACTAAAACCAATTATGGGCATTATCAGGCGGTGAATTATGCAGAAATCATTGAAATTCCACAGAAGCTTCGCAAAAATCGATTTGTCGGCAATCAGAAACAACTTTCTGAGCCTTAAAAATCTTCTTGAGCCGGGCGTTAAGACAATGGCGATAGTGAAAGCCAATGCTTACGGCCACGGTGCGGTGCGCGTTGCAAAAACTCTTGAAAATCTGACGGATTATTTTGCTGTTGCGGATATTCAGGAGGCGCTTGAGCTGCGCGAAAACGGAATAAACAACCCCATTCTGATTTTGTCCTACACAAGCTCTTATCATTATGAAGAGCTTATCGGAAACAATATTATTCCAACGGTTTACAGCCTTGCGGATGCCGTTAAGCTTTCTCAGACTGCCGTTGAAATGTCATCAAAAGCGGTTATCCATATTGCGGTTGACACGGGAATGAACAGAATCGGTTTAAAGGATTGCGAAGAAAGCGCAGATATCGTCAAGAAGATATCCGAGCTTCCCAATATCGAAATCGATGGCGTTTTCACCCATTATGCCTGTGCAGACAGCAAGGATAAATCCTTTGTGAATATTCAGAAACAGCGCTTTGATAATTTTATTTCGCTTCTTGAAGAAAGAGGTATAGATGTTCCCGTTAAGCATTGCTGCAACTCCGCGGCAACAATTGATTGCGACAGCCGCTACGATATGGTAAGAATGGGCATTGCGCTTTACGGTCTTTATCCCTCGGATGAAGTTATGAAAGAAAAGGTTGAGCTTGAAAGCGCAATGGAAGTTGTCAGCCGTGTTATTCATATCAAGGATGTTGAGGCGGGCGAAGGCATCGGCTACGGCCTTGCTTATGTTACCCCCGAAAAGAAAAAAATCGCAACGGTCTGCATCGGTTATGCCGATGGCTACAACAGAGCCTTTTCAAACAAGGGCGTTGTGCTTGTTAACGGCAAGCGTGCAAATGTTGTTGGCAGAGTTTGCATGGACCAGATAATGATTGATATAACGGGAATCGACGGAGTGAATGTCGGCGATCAGGTTATCATTATGGGCAGACAGAAGGGCGAAAGAATAACCGCTGAAGAGCTCGGCGATATGTGCGGCAGCTTCAACTACGAAATGATTTGCACCTTTATGCCCAGAGTAAATAAAATTTATTACGAAAACGGAAAAATGGTTTAAAAATAAGGCTTGCACAGGAAAAATCCCGTGCAAGCCTTTTGTTATTTATCGTATTTGTGATTTTTGATAACATCTTTTGCGATGTATATCGGTCTGCCTTTGGTCTGGATATAAGTTCGAGCAATATATTCGCCGATTATTCCGATGCAACAAAGCTGGATTCCGCCGAGCAGAAGAATGAGCACAACTATTGTTGCATAGCCGGGCACATCAATTTCAAAGAAAAGCTTCTGAACAACAACAACCACAAGATAAATTATCGAAAGCAACGCAGTGATAAAACCGACAACCGTTGAAATCCTCAGCGGAGCGGTTGTGAAAGCAAAGATGCCTTCCATTGCATATCTGAAGAGCTTTGTGAATGACCATTTCGAGGTGCCCGTTGCTCTTTCTTCAACCTGATAGGGGATGAATTTGGTGTTGTAGCCAACCCAGGAGAAAAGCCCCTTTGAGAAGCGGAAATATTCATCCATCTGAAGAATTGCTTCAACCATCGGTCTGCGGAAGGTGCGGAAATCGCTTGCGCCCTGAATGAATTCGGTGTCCGAAAACTTGTTTATGATGTTATAAAATCTCTTTTTGAAGAATATGAGCAGTTTGCTTTCTTTTCTTTCGTCCTGATATGCCGCAACGCAGTCGTATTCGGGCTCGTTATCGAGCATATTGACCATATCAAGAGCGATTGACGGTCTCTGCTGCAAATCGGCATCGATAATCGTTACATAATCGCCTTCGGATTCTTTGAGGCCCGCATACATTGCGGATTCCTTGCCGAAATTCCTTGAAAAATTGACTATCTTAACGGGCAAATCGCCGCCGCAGAGCTTCTGAAGCTCTTTGAAAGTTCCGTCTTTGCTTCCGTCATTGACGAAAACAAGCTCATATTCAAAATCAACGCCTGCAAAATCTTTTTTGACCGCTTCGTAAAAAAGCGAAACATTCTTTTCCTCATTATAACAAGGAACAACAAGTGAAAGCTTCATAAACGCTTCATCCTTTTAGTTTCAGATATTTGCCGCTTTTTTGATATCCTCAACTCTGTCTGTCTTTTCCCAGGGGAGGTCGATATCTGTTCTGCCGATATGACCGAGAGCCGCAACCTGTCTGTAGATAGGTCTTCTCAGGTCAAGAGCCTTGATGATGCCTGCGGGGCTGAGGTCAAAGAGCTTGTTAACGATTGCCGAAATATCGGTGTCTGCAATCTTGCCTGTGCCGAAGGTGTCAACAAAAACAGAAACGGGCTGTTCAACGCCGATTGCGTATGCAAGCTCAACTTCGCACTTCTTTGCAAGGCCTGCAGCAACAATGTTTTTGGCAACATAGCGGGCTGCATAAGCTGCTGAACGGTCAACCTTTGTGGGGTCTTTTCCGCTGAATGCGCCGCCGCCGTGGCGTGCATATCCGCCGTATGTATCAACAATAATCTTTCTGCCGGTAAGACCGCTGTCGCCCTGAGGGCCGCCTGTTACGAATCTGCCGGTGGGATTGATGTGATACTTTGTGTTTTCATCAAGCATATCTGCGGGAAGAGTTGTTTTGATAACCTTCTCAACGATATCCGCTCTGATCTGCTCAAGGGTAACATCAGCAGCGTGCTGTGAAGAAATAACAACAGTGTCAATTCTCACGGGGTTGTGATTTTCATCGTATTCAACCGTAACCTGGCTCTTGCCGTCGGGGCGAAGATAGCCGAGAGTTCCGTCTTTTCTTACTTCTGTAAGCTTTGCGCAAAGCTTGTGAGCAAGTGAAATGGGCAGGGGCATAAGCTCGGGTGTTTCGTCGCAAGCAAAGCCAAACATCATTCCCTGATCGCCTGCGCCGAGTTTGTCAACGCCCATTGCGATATCGCCTGACTGCTTGTCGAGAGCTGTCATAACAGCGCAGGTGTTGCAGTCAAAGCCGTATTCTGCATTATTATAACCGATATCGTTAACAACATCCCTTACGATTTTGGGAATATCAAGCTCAGCTGTTGTTGTTATTTCGCCCATAACAAGAACCATACCTGTTGTGCAGCAGGTTTCGCAGGCAACTCTGCCCATGGGGTCTTTTTCAAGAATTGCGTCAAGCACGGCATCCGAAATCTGGTCGCAGATTTTATCGGGATGGCCGCCTGTTACTGATTCGGATGTGAATAAATAGTTTGCCATATCCTTCTACCTCTTAAATAATATTTATCAAGAACTGTCCAAAAAAACAACCCGCCACAATAAGGCGGGTTAAAACACCTTATTTCTCGGCTTTTCGCCGCAGGATTTAGCACCTTGCATAACACAGGTTGCCGGGCTTCACAGGGCCTGTCCCTCTGCCGCTCTCAATAAGGACATATTCTGTTGACACTTTATTATATTATACGCATCGTATTTTGTCAACACCTGACGGAAAGTTAATTTGCCGCATTGTTATTTTAAAAATATATATTGATATACAACCAAAATAACTGTATAATGTTTCTATAAAAAACAAGGAGATTTCGTATGAAGAGCATTCTTTCTTTTTTTGCGTCAATAATCATTTTTATCTGCATATCGCTTGATATTCCCTGTTATCCTATGGGTGAAAAAGTTGATATGGAGAAATTTTCACAGACCTTCAGCGATGAATTCGACGGCGAGCTTGACAGAAGCGTGTGGTCGGGTCACTATCAGTACGGCAACAAAACCGAGCCGAGAAAAGGCAGCTATTGGAATCAGTACCTTGCCGAAACAAAAGAAGGCAATCTTGTTATTCCCGTTGTTTATCTTGAAGACGGTATGGGCGGCACGGGCGCAGGCTGGTATACTGCGGGCATCGACACCGATTCCGATGCTCCCAACGGCTTCAGCCAGAAATACGGCTATTTTGAATGCCGATGCATTCTTCCCAAGGGCGCTGATATATGGAGCGCATTCTGGCTTATGAACAGCGGAGTTTTCGATGAAGACGGAAGCGGCAGAGACGGAACCGAAATTGATATTTTCGAAAGCGACGGCTACGAAAAGCTCAACAAAAACAACATTTCGACAAACCTTCATTTTGACGGCTACGGAGATGCCCATCAGAAGCTCGGCGCAAAGCGTTTTCTTATCAAAAACAATCCGTATGAAGAGTTCAACACCTATGGGCTTGAATGGAACGAAAACGAATATATCTTCTATATCAACGGCGTTGAAACATTCAGAACAGATTTCGGCGGAGTTAGCCAAAACGAAGAATATATGATTCTTTCGGTTGAAATGAGAGGCGATAACGGCGTTCCCTCCGAAAGAGAAAATGCATCCGCAGACGGTGCGGAATTTATTGTTGACTATGTGAAGGTTTATCAGTATAAAGATTTGATTGGTGAATAAAAAGATTTTTCCGTAAATATTTCAAAAATTCAGCAGATGGATTATTTTTGCGGTAACCGGCAGACAGGTGAGCTGCGGCAACTGATATAAAAGAGGTGCAGAGGATGAACTCTGAGGAAAACAAGAATTCAAAATTGATAAATAAAGCGAAAAATGCAGTTTCAACCGTGAAGGAATATTGGAGCGTTCCGCCCAAGGGCAAGCATATTCCGTATAAAGAGGTTGTCAGCCTGAGCGGAGCGGGCTTCGGCGTTCACTGGACAACGCTTCTTGCCTCAACCATCGGCCTGAGCGCGGGCAATTTCCTTGTTGGCGCAAGCATCGGTCTGCGACCTGTTGATTTGCAGATTATGCTCATTGTTGCCAACATTCTCGGCATTCCCATGGGCATTTTCAGAAGCTGGTATTATGATAACCATCATATTCCGGGCGGAAAGTTTCTTCCGTTCATAAGAAGAACAGCCTTTCCCATTCTGCTCATATCAACCGTTTTCGTCTGGCTGCCTTATGAGCATTTCAGCTACACAACAAAAGCTGTTGTTGTTTGGTTTATGTATTTTCTGCTCTCGCAGTTTCTTTCATTCTATAATGAAAGCTACACCTATTTTCAGCAGATAATTTCTCCCGATGCTCAGGAGAGGGCAACCGTAATGAGCATTACGCAGGTTATTTATTCTCTTGCGCCAACGATAACAGGCTTGTTCATTCCGATGATTGCGGGTTGGACATGGGGTCTAGATAACATAAATACTTACCGCTATATTTATCCCGTTTTCACGGTTATCGGCTTTATAATCAGCGTGATATTTTTCCGCAAGGTGAAAGAAAGGCTGATTCTGCCCAAGAAAGTTCCCGAACCCGTCAGAATGTTTGATGCAATCCGTGAGGTTGCGAAGAATAAATATTATTGGATTATTCAGGCGGCGGGCTGGGTGGCTTTTCTTGAATCGGGCTACGGCGTTGTGCTCGGCTGGTCTTTTGTTTACGGCCACGGCGGTGAATATGAATCTTATCTCGGCGTTGCAAACACGGTTATCGGCAATGCGGCGCTCTGGTCAATGCTTCTTGCCCCTCTTGCGATAAAATGGATGGGCAAGAGAAATCTTCTTATAACCGCAAACACAATAAATATTTTTGTTCTGCTTGCGCTTTATTTCTTATATGATAATATTATCCTTATGTGCGCAATCTGGTATTTCAATAATTTTGTCAACACATTCTGGAATATTGTTCAGCATAATATCAGCGCAGATATGAGGGACTATCATCAGTGGAAAACAGGCGTGAGAGTTGACGGACTTTTCGGGCCTCTCGGCATTATCGGAACAGTTATCGGATTTTTCACGGGTATGGTTTATCCCGCAATATATGAAAATGCGGGGCTGCTTGAAGACTACAGCGTGCTTTATGACGATGCGATGAGAAACGGGCTTTTTGAGGTGCTCATCATCTGCTCTGCCTTCGGCGCATTGTTCAATCTTCTTCCATTCTGTTTCTATGACCTGACCGAAAATAAACACAGGGCTTATGTTGATGTTCTCAGAATCCGCGCAATGTTTGAAAATTATTCTCTCGGAGCACTTGATGATGAAGAACTTGAAGAGGGAATGAGAATAATCAGCGATGCAAAATCAGCTTATGAAATGCAAATAATCAAGCCTGATAAAAAAGCATCAAAAGCCGAAAAAAAGGCGCAGAAGGAGCGTAAGCTTGCCCGTGAAAGAGCGGAAATTGTTCTTGCAGACCTGAATAAATTTTCGAGCGATGCGGGCATAACAAGGCTTATGACGGCTGAAAAGGATATTTCAAACGGAAAACTCTTTTATTATGAAAACGCCGCAAAAGAGCTCAAAAACGCACGAAAGCTTCCGAAGAAAACTGAGGCTGAAAAAGAAATACGCTCCGATATGATAAAGAATGCAAGGGTCAAGAAAGAATCTGCGGCGCTTATCAGAAAATACGGTGCGGAAAACATAGTGCTTCCCGATGAATCAATAAAGCTGGAACTTCAGAGCCGTGAAACCAACGGTTTTGCTGAAAATATGAAGCTCAGGCGTGAACTTCAGGCGTATGCAAAGGCTGTTTCGGTTTATAAAAGAGCAATAAAGCCTTATACCGATGCGAAAAACCTTATCGAACAGGCAGAAAATTATAAACATTATAAGGAAATTCAAAAGAGATATTCTTCCATTGCAACAAAATGAGAATCGGAGATAATATATGAAAAAAGTTTTTAAGATAATCGGCATTGTTCTTGCGGTTGCGGCTGTTGTTGCCGCCTCGGTGTTTGCAATAAACCGATTTTTCAAGCCCTCAAATATTGATGAGACCTATTCCGAAACGCAGATAACTCAGAGCGTTTCGCAAACTGAAGAGGTTACCGTTGATTGGAACGGCGAAGAGTTCAAGAGTGTGAATAATGACGGTCTTGTCAATATTCTGCTCATCGGTCAGGACAGACGGCCCGATGAAGGCAGACAGCGCTCGGATGCAATGATTCTTTGCAGTTTCAACCCCGAAACAAACAAAATGGCAATGATTTCATTTCTTCGAGACCTTTATGTTCAGATCCCCGGTCATCAGGATAACAGGCTCAACGCCGCATATGTTTACGGCGGTTTTGACCTTCTGAAAGAAACGCTCAACCTGAATTTCGGAATAACCGTTGACGGCTGTTTTGAGGCCGATTTTGAAGGTTTTGAAAAAATAATCGATATTGCGGGCGGAGTTGATATTGAGCTTACCGCAGAAGAAGCAAAAATAGTGGGCGGCGGTGCAAGCGAAGGCGTTTGCCATCTCAGCGGCGAGCAGGCGCTCACATATGCGAGAATAAGAAAGATAGACAGCGATTTTCAGCGCACCGCAAGGCAGAGAAACATTATGAATGCGGTTTTCACCAATATGAAAAATCGTTCGCTTACAGAGCTTGCGCTTTGTTTCGGCGAAATTCTGCCGCTTATGGCAACGGATATGACG
>JAZLBI010000075.1:0-6732 GCA_045613625.1 Acutalibacteraceae bacterium
AAATATATGATATAATATATTAATCGGGGGTGGGTGAATGAAAACAAATATGAAAATTGCGCTTGCGGGTGCAATATTGATTATAATTGCAATTGCGATAGTTTCGTTTATTCTTAATGATACCGCTCAGGTTGTTATTGACGCAGGCCACGGCGGAAGCGATGTCGGTGCAGAATACGGCGGCAGATATGAAAAAGACGATAATCTTGCACTTGCTCTTCTGGTTTCCGAAAAGCTTGAAGAAAAAGGTATAGACGTTGCAATGACAAGAGATGACGATACATTCATCAGCCTTGAAAAACGCTGCAGATTTGCCAACAGAAAAAAGGCGGAATTGTTTGTTTCTCTTCACCGAAACAGTGCAGACGGAGCAAAGGGTGTTGAAATTTGGGTCAGTGACGATAAGCCTGAAACGGATACCGCTCTTGCCGAAAACATATTAAAAAATCTTGACGGAGCGGGTATTTCTCAAAACAGGGGAGTTAAATTCGGCTATGCGCGTGGTGACGGTAATTATTATGTCAACAGCCACAGTGAAATGCCGAGCTGCCTTGTTGAGCTTGGTTTTATCAACAGCGAAGAGGATAATACTCTCTTTGATGAAAACTTCGGTGCCTACGCCGAAGCGATCGCTGATGCAATCGATGAATCTTTGAATGAAAAACACAATAAAATTGAAGTCAATAAATAAAAAAGAGAGGTTCACACCTCTCTTTTTATCTTTTCGATTATCCTTTTTTCAAGCCTTGATATATAGCTTTGAGATATTCCGAGAGAGTCGGCAACCTCTTTCTGCGTGTATTCCCGTCCGCCGCCGATGCCGAAGCGCATTGTCATTATCTGCCGCTCTCTTTTGTTGAGTGAATTAACAGCCTTATAAAGCCTTGAACGCTCATCCTCTTCTTCAAGGTCACGATACACATCGTCAACTTCGCTGCCGAGCACATCCGAAAGAAGAAGCTCGTTTCCGTCCCAATCAACATTCAGCGGCTCAAAATATGATACCTCAGCCTTCATTGAATTGGTTTTTCTCAGATACATAAGTATCTCGTTTTCAATGCACCTTGAAGCATATGTTGCAAGCTTTATGTTTTTTGAAAGTCGGAAGGTGTTGACAGCTTTTATAAGCCCGAGAGTTCCTATCGAAATCAGGTCTTCAATCGGAATTCCCGTGTTTTCAAATTTTTTTGCAATATAAACAACAAGACGAAGGTTATGAACAATGATTTCTTCTCTTGCTTCTTTATTTCCCTGCTCAAGTTCGTTAAGCTTTTCGAGCTCCTTTTCGTTAGAAAGCGGAGGCGGAAGAGTATCGGGCCCGTTTATGTAATCAACCTGTATGTCAAACAGTTTCGATTTTATTTTCAGAACAATATCTCTTATTTTTTCTTTTAAACTCAATGCCATTCGCATCATTTCCTCCTTTTATCTGATTGCCGATTGCGTCAAAAAACGGTGTGCCTATCAGCGCTGAATATCCGCCCGAAACAATTCTTTTTTCGGTTATTGCTATGTATATATCTTTCATTCCGAGCCAGTTGCCTTCTGTTTCGATTTCGACTTTATCCGCCATAAATGCAGGCAATGCGCCGTTGCCCTGGATGGTTGAAAAGGGGATAAGCCTGAAGCTTTTCATATCCGTCAGTTCTTTGCTTTCGCATAAACTTTTAATAAAATGTTTTTCTGCAATTATTGCAGGTTTTCCCGAAAAACAATCCGAAAGGCTGTTTCCAGAATCAAAAAGCGCCTTGCCTTCAACAGACTTGTTTTCGTATGTTATTTTTATGGGATAAACGCTTTTTTGAGGAATTCTGCTCTTTGTAAAACGGGATATAATGCTCAGAATTATATAGCAGATAAATGCGCTTATTGTCAGAGTAAAGATATCAATATCAAAATAAGCTATACCGTTGTGATATATTGCGGCATTGGGCATAACGGTAAAATTCAAGGCAAGCATAATTCCCGCAAAGGCAATGTTTGAAAGAAAAAATGCCCCGCAGCATTTTAGATATGATTTCAGAGAACAGAAACCGAATGCAATATAAACAAGCACGAGAAAAATAATCAGTTTTGCAATAACGTTGATTATTGACGGAATATTTTCAATATAAATTATCAGAGCAAAAATTCCTCCTGCGCCTGAAGAAAGCAAAAATTTTGATGTTTTGTGCTGACATCCTGTTATTGCCGATGTTGCTCTGAGCAAAAAATAATTGACAACTATGTTTATAACAATAAGAATATCCGCATATATAACCGTTTTCAAAATTTATCCCTCCGTATTCAACTGTGATTATACTACCTTGATAATTGTATTTTTTGTCGTTTGCGGTAAGAAAATAAAACTTTTCTATTGAATATTCAAAAGCAAAGGTATATAATATTTCCGAATTACGAAAAGGGTGATAAATAATGAAAAAATATCTTTTTGATACGCATATTCATACCAAAGAGGCAAGCTCCTGCAGCAGAGAATGGGCTGCAGATATAGTTAAAAGATATAAGTCTCTCGGCTATGACGGCTTGGTTATAACAGACCATTTCAGCGCCTCTCAGTTTGAAAGACACGGTGAAACATTTGAAGAGCAGGTTCAGAAATATCTTTCGGGCTACAGAGCGGCAAAAGAGTTTGAAACCGAAGATTTTCATATAATTCTCGGCATGGAACTTCGTTTTCTTGAAAATGATAACGACTATCTTGTTTATGGTTTTGATGAAGATTTTGTGCTTAACAACGATCTTACGAAATATAATGATCCCGAAGAATTCCGACCTGTTATTGAAGCAAATAATCTCATTATGTTTCAGGCGCATCCTTTCAGAATCGGTATGACAGTTACAGACCCTGAGCTTCTCGACGGCGTTGAGGTTTATAACGGTCACGGCGACCATAATTCAAGAAATAAAATTGCATACAGTTGGGCAGAAATGCACGGTTTGCGTATGCTTTCGGGCTCTGATTTTCACGGCAATCTCACCCTTGAGCCCGGCGGAGTTTATTTTGAGGAACATTTAACAGATTCAAAGCATGTTGCTGATGCTCTCAGAAACGGAAAATATACACTTAAAATTTTCGAAAAATAAGAATTAAAAAACAGCGGTTTGCAAAATCAGATGCAATCCGCTGTTTTTTTGTTCAGAACAATTGATTCTTGCCGCCCTCAAGCTTGTTCACAAGCCTGTTCATTTCTTGCTTTGAGCGCACTGAGCGGGATAAGTCTATTATTCTTTTCTTTTCGTTTTCGTTGAGAAGAGAGAAGGTGCGCATTGCTTTTTCGCTTCTTGACAATGCCATTCCTAAACCCTGCGGCATACCGTTTAAATCATTCATTTTTATCACCTCGAGAATATTTTTTGACGCAAAAACGATTATTATACTTTTTATCTTGTATTTAAGAGAATGCTGTGGTATAATATCTCAAGCTATATAATGGGGAGAGATTATATAATGAGATATAGAGAAATGGGAAAAACAGGTGTTGAGGTTTCAACGCTCGGTTTCGGATGTATGAGATTTCCGACTGTTGGCGAAGACAATGCGATTGATGAAGCGAAATCAATTGAAATGCTCCGCTATGCGATTGATAACGGAGTTAATTATCTTGACACGGCATTTTTCTATCACGGCGGAAACAGTGAAAATCTTGTTGGAAAAGCTCTGAAAGACGGCTACCGTGATTTGGTATATCTTGCAACAAAACTTCCTCTCGGCGAAGTTAAATGTGAAGATGATGTTGAGAGGATTTTTAATGAACAGCTTGAAAAACTCGATACGGATTACATAGACTTTTATCTTCTTCATGCCGTTAATGATGATTCATGGGAAAACAAAGTTGTTAAATTCGATATTCTTCCCAAACTCGAAAAACTTAAAGAGCAGGGGAAGATAAAGCATATCGGTTTTTCGTTCCATGATGATTTATGGGTTTTCAAAAAAATAATCGATGCATACGACGGCTTCGAATTTTGCCAGATTCAGCTCAATTATGTTGATGTTGATTATCAGGCAGGTATCGAAGGTCTTGAATATGCCGCAGAAAAAGGGCTTGGTGTTATTATTATGGAGCCTCTTCTCGGCGGCAAACTTGCAAATCCCGATGAAAGAATAAAATCAAAGCTTTCAGATGAAAAAACTCCTGTTGAATGGGCGTTTGATTTTCTTTGGAACAGACCCGAAGTTGCAATGCTTCTCAGCGGTATGGGAACAATGCAGATGGTGTCGGATAATATAGAATATGCCGATAAAGCCGCTGTAGGTATGCTTTCAGATGATAATCTTGCTATGCTTGCCGATGCGAAAAAAGCTTTTGACGAATTGAATCTTATTCCCTGCACGGGCTGTGAATACTGTATGCCTTGCCCTGCGGGAGTTGAAATTCCGAAAGTTTTTTCGGCATATAACAATATCGTTACGGGCGGAAGAAGACTTGTTAAAGAGATATTCCCCGATATTGAGACAAATGCATCGCTTTGCAAAAAATGCGGTGTATGCGAAAAAGCCTGTCCTCAGCATATTGCTGTTGCGGATATGCTCAGAAAAGTAAAAAACAGTTTTTAATGAGGTGAGAATATGAAAATTCTTTTTCAGGGAGATTCAATAACCGATGCGGACAGAGACCGTTCCGATTATCATAATCTCGGAGAAGGTTATCCTTTTTATGCTGCCAAATACATAAAAAAGGAAAATCCTGATATCGATTTTGAGTTTGTTAATCTCGGCATCAGCGGAAATCAGACCAAAGACCTTGTTGACAGACTTCAGAGCGATTTTATTGATATTCAGCCTGATTTGGTTTCAATACATATCGGCGTTAATGACACCTGGCACAGAGCATCAAACCGCGCTTGGCTCGGTAATGATGTTTTTGAGGCGAATTACCGTAAAGTTCTTACGGAAATCAAAGAAAAAACAAACGCAAAAATCCTTATGATTGAGCAGTTCCTTCTTCCTGTTGAAGATAAGGATTATTTCAGAGTTGACCTTAACGGGAAAATTGATGTTGAGCGTAAACTTGCAAGAGAATTCGCTGATTATTATATTCCTCTTGACGGTCTTTTTGCTCAGGCTTGTGTTGAAAAGGATTCTTCGTATTGGTCAGATGACGGCGTTCATCCCAATAAAAACGGTTCAGAATTCATCGGCAGAATTTATGCTGATGCATTTAAAAAGATAATAGAAAAGTAAGGCGATTGAAGTGAAAGGTTTCAAAGGTGTATTGAATTATATCTTTGTTGACGGGCTTTCGGGTATGGCTCTCGGCTTGTTTTCAACATTGATTATAGGCACTATTCTTGAACAGATAGGCGGATTTGTTCCGGGCACTGTCGGAAGTTATATACTTATGGTTGCAGCTGTTGCAAAATCGCTGACAGGTGCGGGTATAGGTGCCGGCATGGCCTTCAAATATAAAGCGACGCCTCTTGTCGGTGTTTCTGCGGCTGTTGCAGGTATGGTCGGTGCTTTTGCATCAAAGCTTCTTGCGGGCGCAGTTATAACCGATGCGGGAATGCTTTATTCAGGCCCCGGTGATCCTTTGGCGGCATTTATTGCGGCGTTTTTTGCAATCCAGGCAGGTTCGCTTGTTTCAGGAAAAACAAAGCTTGATATTCTGCTCACTCCTGCGGTTTCGATTGTTGCAGGTTGTGCGGCGGGTATATTCATCGGCCCTCCCGCATCAAAGGTTACAACATATATCGGTGAAGTTATAAGTTGGGGTATGGAGCGTCAGCCCGTTGTTATGGGCATTGTTGTGTCTGTTGTTATGGGAATTTGTCTCACTCTTCCCATAAGTTCGGCGGCAATAGGAATTATCCTCGGTCTTTCGGGGATAGCAGGCGGTGCGGCGGTTGTCGGCTGCAGCGCTCAGATGGTTGGTTTTGCCGTGGCAAGCTACCGCGAAAACAAATTCGGCGGTCTTCTTGCTCAGGGTGTAGGAACATCAATGCTTCAGATGCCCAATATAGTCAGACATCCTCAGATATGGATTCCGCCCATTATCACGAGCGCAATTCTCGGCCCGATTTCGTCTGCTGTTCTGAAAATGGAATGCTATGCATCGGGCTCCGGTATGGGCACATCCGGTCTTGTAGGTCAGTTTATGACATATTCAGCAATGGTTGATTCGGGTAAAGACCCTGCAATTGTTGTTATTGAAATTATTGTTATGCATTTTATTGCACCAGCGCTCATAACTCTTGCGATTTCTGAGTTTATGAGAAAGAGAAAGTGGATAAGCTTCGGCGATATGAAGCTTGATAATAATTAAAAAAATTGGAGGTTATATTATGGCAAAAAAATTAACGGCAATTATTCTCACGGTTTCACTTCTGTTTGGCGTTTTTGCAATTCCCTCATCAGCAGCAACAGAAGTAACATCATCATTTGAACGCGGTTTTTACCGCTTTGTTGATGATCTTCTTGATGCAATAGTTTCGGGCATTGCAGCTCTCATCTTTGAACCTTATGATTGGGTAGACAAAGATGACTATGTTTCAGAAAACTTCTATGAAGGTAACAGCCCCGATGAATTTCTTGATGCTCCCGCTGAAGGTGCAGTCTGGTCGCTCGGTTATTCAAGCGGTTCTCTTCTTACCGGCAAAGAGCTTGAAGAAGAGCACTATGTAGGCGGCAGCCTTGCGGTATCAAAGAAGCTTGCCACAGATGTTAAGGATGATCAGAGAGTAAGAACAATCGCAATTTCAGACGGCAGAGGCATCAGCATTTTTGCT
>JAZLBI010000076.1:0-3398 GCA_045613625.1 Acutalibacteraceae bacterium
GAGATTGAAGACGGCGTTTTTTCTCATATCGCAACCGCAAGTGCAGGCGACGTGAGAAAAGCCATCAACAGCGTGGAGCTCTGCGTGCTTTCGGCAAATTCCGAAAACGGCAAAAAGCTGATAACTCTTGAAAGCGCAAAATCGCTCACTCAGAAAAGCGCAATGAGATATGACAAAGACGGCGACGAGCATTATGACATAATTTCTGCATTCCAGAAATCGATGAGAGGTTCAGACCCCGATGCCGCAGTGCATTATCTTGCAAGATTGCTTGAAGCGGGGGATATGGTTTCGGCTTGCAGAAGGCTTATGGTCTGCGCCTGCGAGGATGTTGGCCTTGCTTATCCGCAGATTATCCCTATTGTCAAGGCGGCGGTTGATGCGGCGATGATGCTCGGCCTTCCCGAAGCGAGGATTCCTCTTGCCGATGCAGTTGTTCTTGTTGCAACAAGCCCCAAATCAAACACAGCTTACGGTGCAATAAATTCAGCGATGGCGGATGTTGCGGCGGGCAGAACAGGTCCCGTGCCCCGTCAGCTTCAGAATATGCATTATGACGGCGAAGACAACCCCAACAAGGGCCAGTTTTATAAATATGCCCACGATTTTCCCGGCCATTGGGTTGACCAGCAGTATCTTCCCGATGCAATAAAGCATAAGAAATACTATGAATTCGGTGACAATAAAAACGAACAGGCTGCAAAAGAATACTGGGCAAGAATAAAGAAGAAATAAATTAACGGGTGTACCGATTGGTGCACCCGTTATCTGTTATTCGCAATATTCCAAATCTGTGCCGATGTAGCCGACCTCTTTGAATTCCTCGGGATTGTGACGGATGATGTAATCGATATACGATACCGTCATATGCGCCGTGAGCACATAACCCATGGGATTCATATGCCCGCCCATAAAGAATTTCTTTTTGAACTCTTCATCATAAACAGGAGCATATTCATAAAGGTCGATAACATAGGTGTTGTCGAAATAATCTGCAAGGTCATAAATCGCTTTTCTGTGTGCCTGCGTTTTTTCGGGAATTCTTCTTGTTGTTTCTTTAGGCATTGTCATAAGGAAGAATTTTGCCCTTGGCTGAATTTTCTTGAGACGCTGAATAATTCTTGCATACCAGCCTGTGAAGGTGTCTGCGTTTTTGGTGTAATCATCACGGCAGATATCGTCAACAGAGCCGATTTCCTGACCCTGATTATGAATATCGTTAACGCCCAGCGCAATTATATAGCATTGGCAGGCAAACTGCGGGTCCCAATAGCGCATTGAATCTGCAAAGCTCTCGCAATATTCTTTTGCAGACATACCGCCTCTTGAAAAATTATAGCAGGTGCTGCCGCACATACGGGCGATATTCTGCCCCCAGGAATATTCAAAATAATCGTGATATCCCTTGTTACCGTTTGAGTCAAGGCTTTCAAATTCGCCTGACGAAAGGCTGTCGCCGACAACGCCGATTTTTCGGAATATTGCCGCAAATCCGCCGTTTATTGCAAGGTTTTCAAGGGGTTTTTCATCGTTTGCATTTATCATAAGGTCAAGATTCATTTAAAATCAACTCCTTATGTGTTATTTTAACAAGATATTATCCTTTTTGCAACATAAAGATTCAGGACAGCCCGATGACGGAGCTGTCCCGAATCTTTATGGAGGATTTGAGCGGTCAAAGATAAATCTTTGCCGTGGAAGAATTCTTATTTTCTGTTGATGATTTTTGCTCTTATGCCTCTTGTTGATTTTATGAATTTCTGTGCGGCATTTGCTGCGTGGAAGCCGAATTTGTTGATAACAAGGTCAGCTTCTCCCATAAGCTCCATATAATCGTTGCAGAAGCCCTTTTTGAATTTGAAAATGCCGTGAAGAGGATTGCTCTCATCGGGATAGCCGCCTCTGAAATCGTAATATTTGCAGCCTCTTTCGATTGCCCATTTAATCATTTCCCACTGAACAAGATAGTTGGGCATAACATTTCTGTATTCATTTGAGCTTGCGCCGTAAACATACCATTCTTTATCGCCGCAAACAACGTTGAGAGCACCCGCAATGGTTTTGTCTTCGTATTTTGCAAGATAAATTCTTGCATCATCGCCGAAAGCATCCATAATTCTTTCGAAATATTCAGTGCCGCGGGTTGCAAAGTTATCTCTTTCACCCGTAACAAGCATAAGCTCGTGAAACTCTTCGCAGGCTTCCTTGCCTTTGATTTCAACGGTTACGCCTTTTCTTGAAGCAAGGCGGGTGTTATAGCGTGTTTTGGGGTGAAAGCCCGCCATAACCTCTTCTTCGGTTTTGTCGCCAACATCAAGGCGGAAGATATATCTTGCCTGAGTTGTGTCAAAGCCTGCGCTGGGGTCTTTGAATTTGAAACCGAGTTCTTTAAGAAAATTGATGTATTCCGTGTTTGAAGCAAGAGTATCGGTATCGATTTTCAAAGTGAACGCCTTGCTTTTGATGCAGTAATCCTTAACGGCAGTGAGAAGCTCTTTCACGGTTTCTTTATCGTCAAGGTCGCATACGGGGCCACGGGGTGCATATGCATACATAAGCTTGAACGGAATTTTCGGCACCTGACGAAGAAGAACACCGCAAACGCCCTTTATGTTTCCGTCAGCATCGCGGCTTATGAAGCCTCGCCATTCCCATTCTTTTTTAACTTTTCCCCATGAAGAGGATTGCATCATATGTCCCTTCGGATGCGAACGCAGAAAGCTGTCGAATTCCTGTGCATTTTCAATTTTTACTATTTCCATTTTGTCTCCTTTCTGCAGTTCTTCATCTGCAGGGCTCTTTCTGTGAGAGCCTCTTTTGTATTCTCTGTTTTTTCTTCCATAACTTCATCGAGCAGCCTTTCGAGCACACTGCCCATTTCAGGCGACGGCTCAAAACCAAGCTCTATAAGTTCTTTTCCGCCGATTGCAAGGCTGTTTATGCTGAAGCACGCGGCTTCGTTTTCTATCTCTTCAAATATTTTCAGCCCTGTTTTGTTTTCTTCAAGGCTTTCTGTATGAAACTTCGGATTCTGAGCGAGAATATCTGCCTTTCTGATTCCGAACAGCTCTCTGACAGTATCCGCGCCGAGTTTCGCCATATATTTCTTATAAGTTTTTTTGCTTATTTTGTGCGGCAGAAAATCGTGATATTCAACAAGGTCGCAAACATAATTTCTGAATTTCGCCGATGTTTTAAGCCGTGTCAGCGCATCATAAGCAATTTTTCTGCTCGTTTTGCCGTGAGTGTAAAAATGGTCTGTTCCCTTTTCGTCAGTTGTTTTGCAAGCGGGTTTCCCCGAAACGTGAAAAAGCATTGCAAAATCTGATGCTGCATGATAAAATGAATTGGAATATACATATCTTCCGATCGCTGCTTCAGATGGCGGTCAGAAAGGA
>JAZLBI010000077.1:0-39051 GCA_045613625.1 Acutalibacteraceae bacterium
AAATCAATCTTATCCCGCCCGTGCAGTCAAAGCCCTATATAGATATCACTCTTCAGGTGCTTGAATCATTCGGCGCGGATATCAAAGAGGAAAACAATGTTTTTTATATAAATAAAAGCCATCTCACGGGTTGCGACTTCGCCGTTGAGGCGGATTGGTCAAACGCCGCTTTCCCCTTGTGTATGGGTGCAGAGGTAACGGGTCTCAACCCCGACTCAACTCAGGGCGACAAGGCAATAACCGATGTGCTTAAGGCTATGGGTGCAAAAATCAGCGGCAACATAAGAGCCGATGTTTCATCGCTTCACGGATGCCGTGTAAACGCCTCTGATATCCCCGATGCGGTGCCCGTTATTGCGGCAATTGCGGCAACCGCCGAGGGCGAAACGGTTATTTACGGCGGCGAAAGGCTCCGCCTTAAAGAAAGCGACAGAATTCAGACAACCTGCGAAATGCTCCGTTCGCTCGGCGCGGATATAACCGAAACCGAAGACGGAATGATAATAAACGGCAAAAAAACTCTTTCGGGCGGTGAAACGCCTTCATTCAACGACCACAGAATTGCAATGGCGGCGGCTGTTGCAGCTGTTAAATGCGAAGGCGATGTTATAATACGCAACGCCGAAGCGGTCAACAAATCATATCCTTCATTTTTTGAAGATTATAACAGATTGGGAGGTAATGCCCGTGTCCTGTAATTTCGGAAACAACATAAAAATAACCATTTTCGGTCAATCACATTCCGAGGCAATCGGCGTTGTGATTGACGGTCTGCCCGCAGGCTTTGAAATTGATAACGAAAAAGTTTCTGCATTTATGGCAAGGCGAGCTCCCGGCAGAAATGAATTTTCAACACCCCGCAAAGAAGCGGACGAGGTGAAAATCATTTCGGGCGTTGTTGATAACATCACCTGCGGCGCTCCTCTCTGCGCAATAATCGAAAACACCAACACCCGCTCGGGTGATTATGATAAGCTCCGCAGTCTTCCCCGCCCTTCACACAGCGATTTTGCCGCAATGATGAAACACAACGGCTTCAACGATATCAGAGGCGGCGGAAATTTCAGCGGCAGGCTCACCGCTCCTCTCTGTTTTGCGGGCGCTGTTTGTATGCAGATGCTTGAAGAAAAAGGAATCACCGTCGGCGCTCATATTTCCTCAATAGCCGATGAAAGCGATGATAAATTCAACCCCGTAACCGTCTGCAAAGCAGATATAAAAGCAGTTGTTGCAAAGAATTTCCCTGTTATCAGCGATGAAGCGGGCGAAAAAATGCAAAACAAAATTCTTGATGCAAAGAGCAAGTCGGATTCTGTTGGCGGCATTATCGAATGCGCAGTTGTCGGCTTGCCCGCAGGAATAGGCGACCCGATTTTTGACGGAGTTGAAAACAAGATTGCATTTGCCATTTTCGGAATCCCCGCTGTCAAGGGAATCGAATTCGGTGCGGGCTTTGAAAGCGCAAGAATGCTTGGCAGCGAAAACAACGATGATTTTATCATTGATAACGGCATAATAAAAACCGCCACGAATAATCACGGCGGCATTCTCGGCGGAATTTCTTCGGGTATGCCCGTTATCTTCCGCTGTGCAATAAAACCCACGCCGTCAATCGGCATTGAGCAAAAATCGGTCAACACCGAAACAGGCAAAGAGGAAACTCTTGCCGTAGGCGGCAGACACGACCCCTGCATCGTGCAACGAGCAGTTCCCTGCGTTGAAGCAGCGGCAGCTGTTGCGATTGCAGATTATATTTTAAGGTGATCTATATGGATTTGACAGAACTTCGAAATAAAATAGATGAAATCGACGGTGAACTCACAAAGCTCTTTGAAGAAAGAATGAAGGTTGCCGCCGAGGTCGGAAAATACAAACAAGAAAACAATGTTCCCGTTTTCAACAGAGAGCGCGAAAGAGAAGTGCTCAACAATGTGACGGCGAATGTTTCGGAAGATATGCAAAGCTACGCCAAAACGCTTTATCAGACTGTTTTCGAGCTCAGCCGTGCATATCAGAAACGAATAATTTACCCCGAATCAAAATTCTCAAAAATGCTTGCGGATGCAACCTCCTCTGCTCCCGCACCGATGCCCGAAAGGGCCTGCGTTGCTTGCCAGGGCGTTGAAGGCGCATATTCGCAGTTTGCCTGCGACAAGATGTTTGCATACCCTTCAATCATGTATTTTTCAAGCTTTGAAGATGTTTTCAAGGCTGTTGACAGCGGCCTTTGCCGCTACGGCATACTTCCCGTTGAAAACAGCACTGCGGGTTCGGTCAACAAGGTCTATGACCTGATGAACAAATATAATTTTTATATCACCCACAGCCTGAAACTCTTTATAGGTCACACACTTCTTGCCCCCGAAGGCGTTGAAACCGGCGATATCAAAGAGGTTTTCTCCCACGAGCAGGCTCTTAATCAATGCTCAGAATTCCTCGCAAAACTCGGTGTAAAGATTACAGTTTGCGAAAACACTGCGGTTGCGGCAAAAAAGGTTGCACAAAGCGGCAGAAAAGACTGCGCCGCCATCGGCTCAAAAGACTGCGCTGAGCTTTACGGTCTTCGTGTTCTTGAAAGCGGAATTCAGAACACCGATAACAACTACACACGCTTCATCTGCATCTCGAAAAAGCTTGAAATTTATCCCGGCGCAAACAAAACAAGCATCATGATGACCATTCCGCATAAACCCGGCTCGCTTTATAACATCATTTCAAGCTTTGCCGCACTCGGTCTGAATATGACCAAACTTGAAAGCCGACCGATTCCCGGCACAAACTTTGAATTTATGTTTTATTTTGATATTGATGCTTCGGTTTACTCTGAAAATCTCAGAATTCTTCTCAACGAGCTTGAGCACGATGCCGAACAATTCAACTATCTCGGCAGTTATACGGAGGGCTGATTATGTACGGTCTTTTAGGCAGAAAGCTCGGTCATTCCCTATCGCCGCAGATTCATTCGCATCTTTGCGATTATGAATATAAGCTTTATCCCACCGAGCCCGAAAATCTTGACGAATTCTTTTCGGATGAATCTCTCAAAGGCTTCAACATCACCATTCCGTATAAAACAGAAGCATTTAACCGATGCAATGAAATCTCTGAAACAGCAAAAAAATCAGGCAGTGTCAACACGGTTATCCACCGCAGTAACGGCACTCTTTACGGCGACAACACCGATTATTTCGGCTTTCTTTATATGGCAAAGAAATGCGACTGCGATTTCAGAAACAAAAAAGTTCTCATCCTCGGCTCGGGCGGCGCAAGCCACACAGTCAAGCTCGTTGCCGCCGATGAAGGCGCGAAAGAAATTGTTGTTGTTTCCCGCACGGGCGAAAACAACTATGATAACATCAGCCGCCATTACGATGCCGATATTATCGTTAACACAACGCCTGTGGGAATGTATCCCGATAACGGCGAAAGGCTGATTGACCTTTCGAAATTCACTGAATGCAAAAAGGCGCTCGACCTTATCTATAACCCCGCACGCACCGTTTTTCTTCTTGATGCGCAAAAACTCGGAATCGACTGCATAAACGGTCTTTATATGCTTGTTGCTCAGGCTTTGCGTGCCGCTGAAATCTTCACGGGCAAAAGCATTCCGCTTTCACGCATCGATGAGATTTACGATGCAATAATTTCAGAACAAAAGAACATTGTTCTTATCGGTATGCCCGGATGCGGAAAATCAACCTGCGCCGCTCTTCTTTCAGAGAAAACGGGTAGGGAATGCATCGATACCGATTCGCTTGTTGAAGCTATGGGCGAAAAAATTCCCGATATTTTTGCAAAACACGGCGAAGACGAATTCCGCAGCCGTGAAACTGAAGCCGTGCGCTCTGCGGGAAAGCTGGCAAATAAAATCATCGCAACGGGCGGCGGCGCAATTCTGCGGGAAGAAAACAGAGTTGCACTGAAAGAAAATTCAACCGTTATTTTTCTTGATGCTCCCGTCGATACCCTTGCAACAAACGGCAGACCGCTTTCAAAAAATGCTCAGACGTTGCAGAAGATGCTTGCTCAAAGGCTTCCGCTATATAAAGAAACCGCCGATTTCACAATTGAAGTTGACGGCAACCCCGAAACAACCGTAAGGAGGATTCTGAAATGCGTATCCTTATAATCAATGGCCCGAATATAAATATGCTCGGCATCCGCGAGCCCGCAATCTACGGCAGCGGCACTTATAAAGACCTCTGCACTCTCATTGAAAACTATGCGGCAGAAAAAAATGTTGATGTGAAACTGTTCCAGTCCAATCACGAGGGTGCAATCGTTGATGAAATTCAGCAAGCCTACGGTGTGTTTGACGGAATTGTCATAAATCCCGCCGCATATACACACACAAGCATTGCTATTCTCGATGCGCTCAAAGCCGTCGGCATACCCTCAGTTGAGGTTCATATCTCGGATGTTACCAAGCGAGAAGATTTCAGGCAGATTTCATTCGCAGGAATGGCTTGCGAAAAATCTTTTATCGGGCTTGGTTTTGACGGATATTTAAGAGCGATTGATTATTTAACAAACATATAAACCGCTGAAGGCGTTGTGTTCTTTGGAGCACAACGCCTGTTTAATTTCTTTTCAAATCATCTGTTGCGGGGTTATCCGTAAGTTCGCCGTTTTCGGTGAATCTTGAGCCGTGGCAAGGGCAATCCCACGAATGCTCCTCTTTATTATATTTCAATGCGCAGCCGAGATGGGGGCATCTGGGAACAGTCGGTGTAACAATCCCCGCAACGGAATGAAATATATTCGAAAAAAGCTTCGGGTGAAAAACCGAACGGTCAGGCAAAAACACATCCGCATAAGGGCTCTTTCTGTCCGTTATCATATCGCTCAGAATTTCTGCGGCAACCATCGATGAAGTCATCCCCCATTTATTAAATCCTGTTGCCACATAAATATCCTTGCTGTCCTGCGCATATTTTCCGATATAGGGAATACCGTCAAGGCTCATACAATCCTGAGTTGCAAAACGGTAAGCAATTTCGGCGTTGGGAAATTTCTCATTCCTGAAATTTTCAGGAACTTTATATCCGCCGCCCTTTTGCCCCGTTCTGTGGTCACCTGCGCTTATAAGAAGATAATCCTGATAATTTCTGAAAGAAAAACCGTCTTCTTTATCTTCAAGATACATTCCGTTCACATCGGGGGCATTCTTTGCCGCAATAACATAGGAACGGTGCTGATACAGTTTCAGCGGATATGCTCCGTGTTTGTTGATTATGGGAAAATGTGTTGCAACAATGATTTTTTCTGCCGTTACGCTTCCGTTTGAACAAATCACTTTTTGGGGCAAAAACTCCCTGACCTTTGAATTTTCATATATTTTCAGCTCTTTCGCAACGGAAAACATAAACTTAAGCGGATGAAACTGAGCCTGACCGCTGACCTTTACCGCACCCGCGCATTCAACTGGCAACGGAATATCCGAAACAAAATCAGCCTGAATGCCCAATTTTTCATATGCTCTTATTTCTTTTTCTATTTTTCTTCGGTCTTCTTCCGAATAAATATAAGAGTCCTTTTCTTCAAAATCGCAAGAAAAGAGCTTTGACATTTCCCGAAATTTTTCAAGAGCATTTCTGTTTGCTTCAAGATAGTGATACGCCTTCTCTTCACCGATGCGTTTTATAAGCTTATCGTAAATCAGACCGTGCTGAAACGTGATTTTGGCAGTGGTGTTTTTAGTTATTCCCGAACCGATGCTCTTTGCCTCCAGCAAAACGCAGTCCACGCCTCTGTCGGTCAGCTCTTTGAGGCACAGAAGCCCCGCAAGGCCGCCGCCCACAATCACAACATCCGTTTTCAGATCTCCCTGAAGCATTGGAAATTCTACTCTTTCCGCCGTTGCGCTCCACAATGAATTCAAAAAATCACCTCTGAATTCATTTTGCACATTTTTGTTTAAATAATGACAGGATTAAATAAAAAACGGCTTGCACAGAAAAATGTGCAAGCCGTATGCTTTTGGTTTATCGTGACTGAAAATATCAGTCTTTGTTAATTTCAATCTTGCCGTAGAGTGAACCTGCCGAATCTGAACGGGGTGCTCTTGCGGGTGCTGCAGGTGCATCTGAGTTTTCGCGTCTGTTATAGCCGCCTCTGTTACCGCCGTTGCGATACCCGCCTCTGTTGCCGCCCTTGTTGTAGCCGCCGCGGCCTCTGTTGTTATATCCGCCGCCGTTTGTGGGCTTAACACCCTCTTCAAGAGTGATAACAACCTTTCTGTCACCGTCGCTGCCAACTGAGTGTGAGGTTACGCCTTCGATTTCCTGAACGGTTGTGTGAATAATTCTTCTTTCATAGGGATTCATGGGTTCAAGAACAACATTTCTGCCGTACTTTCTTACCTTTGCCGCATTCTTGCGTGCAAGAGCTCTGAGAGTGTTTTCTCTCTTCTCTCTGTAGTTGCCTACATTGATTGAAACTCTCTTGTATTCTTCCGAGCCTCTGTTGATAACAAGGCGGGTGAGATACTGAATTGCATCGAGGGTTTCACCTCTTCTGCCGATAACTGAGCCGTAATCGTCGCCGCAGCTGATTGAGATACGAACATCCTCGTCATCTGCTTCAACTTCGATTTCTGCCTCGTCAATGCCGAGACTCTTGAGAATTGTGAGGATATATTCCTTTGCTTTTACAAACGGATCATCCTCAACTTCGTAGTAAGCTCTCATTTTTGCGGGTGAGCCGCCGAAAAGGCCGAACACCTTTGCCTTGGGCATTTCGATAACATCATATTTTATATCTGCATCCTCGGGAGCGTTGGGCTCCTTGAGAGCAGCCTCTTTTGCTTCGTCAATGGTTGCGCCTGTGCCGAATGCTTCTTTTATCAAAATGTTTCACCACCTGAATGTGTTAGTTCTTTTTTTCTTTGATTTCAGCAACAGCCTTGATGCTGTTTTCTTTTGAACGGCGTTCAACGGTTTCGTCAACCATAAGCCTTGCCATAACCTTCTTGGGGCTGTAGATCTGACCGATAATAACTGTTGAAATAAAGCCGAATACGCTGGATGCAATCCAGTATACGCCGATACCTATGGGGAAATTGATAACCCAGTAAAGTGAGAAAAGAGGCATACCGAAGGTCATACAACCCGTCATCAAGGCATTGTTTGCCGCTGCGGGGTTGCTTTTCTTCTGTTTCATCTGAGAATAAAGACCTGTTGCCATTGATGAAATGAATGAAAGAACGGGAATAATCCAGAGCGCAAGGTTGCCCTCTCTGATTAAATTACCCTTGTCGTCAAGAAGGTCTTTGCCGTCAATCATAGGAATATCGCCGAGTGAAAGACCGAACATTTCAAAGTCAATAGCCGAAATAGTTTCAATTGATGCTCTGAGTGCCTCTATATCGGATGTGATTTTAATTTTGCCCGCTTCAACGAGCGCTGTGATAACATCGGCGTTAAGATAGCCCTTATTAATGCTGCCGATAATATAAATTTCTCTCTGGAAATCGCTGATTTTCGCCGAAGAAAGCTCGGGAATATGCTTGAGTGCCAATGCAAGGTCGTCAATATGTGCTTCTGCAATTCCGAAGCTGTGGCTCAGAGGATAGTATATAGCGCCGATAAGGCCGAAAAGGAGAAGGAACTGAACAATCATCGGGCCGCAGCCTGCGCCCATGGGATTATAGCCCTCGCGCTGATAGAGAGCAGTTGTTTCTTCCTGAATTTTCTGCTGATTGCCTGCGTACTTTGTCTGGATTTTGCGAAGCTTTGCCTGCATTCTCTGAGTTTTTGCCATACCCTTCTGCTGGCTGATTGATGTTGGAATCATAATTATTCTTGCAAACAGGGTAAGAAGAATAATTGCAAGGGCATAGTTTTCGAATGCTACGGTTTCATAGAAAAACTTAAGCACATATCCGAAAGGCACGCCTAATACTTCATATAACCAAGTCATTATTTATCCTCCGATTTACGGTGCTTTTTTGGCGGAACCGGGTCATAGCCGCCGGGGAAAAGTATGTTGCACCTCATTAATCTGAACAATGTCAAAATGGTCCCCCGGATTGCTCCGTGAACCTGAATCGCCTCTACGGCATAATGTGAGCAGGTCGGATAATACCTGCATACGGGCGGAAACAGCGGGGAGATACGCTTCTGATAAAAGCGTATTGCGGAAAGCAGGAAGTTCTTTATCATTTTAAATCAGCCCCCGCACCGTCCTTAACAACGCCAAGCTCCGTCAGATGCTGTTGCATAACGGGCATAAGGTCGCTGCTTTTGAGCTTTTTTGTTTTGAACCTTGCAACAAAAACAATGTCGAAATTACCGCTGCACTGAGGATAAATTGAGGAGAATGCCGCCCTTATGATGCGGCGGCATCTGTTTCTCTCAACTGCACTGCCGAGTTTTTTTGCGGCAGTAATGCCTATACGGACACCCTGGCCTCTGTTTTTGACAACATAGGTCACAAGCGCGGGCGAGGCCTTGACCTTACCCCTGCCGTAGGCACGGTGGAATTCGGTGTTTTGCTTCAAGGTAAGCGCTTTTTGCATCTTCACCAATCCTTTTTGGGATTAATAAGTGAGCTGCTTTCTGCCCTTTGCTCTGCGACGGGCAAGAACCTTGCGGCCGTTTCTGTCAGCCATTCTCTTGCGGAAGCCGTGTTCCATCTTGCGATGACGCTTCTTGGGCTGGTAAGTTCTCTTCATTGTGCAAACCTCCGTTTCAAAATTTATATTTTCAAGCTCTTTCAAGCCCGAAACTTCAAAAATGAGCATAAGAAACCAAGGGGCATACCCCTCAGAGTACACATTATATAACAAACTTACCGCCAATGTCAACAATTTTTTTATTTTTGTTGCTTTTCGCTGTAATTTATACACGGGTTTTCCACATATGTGTGAAAACTTTTTGCGTTTCACCTTGAAATATGAGAAATGCTGTGATATACTGTATTATGTATCATTATCAGTAAAATGAGAAAGAATGCGTAAAAATAAACATCGAATAACAAAATGGAGGAAAAGAAAGATATGGAATCTCTCAGAGAGATGTGGCTGCTCGTGTGTGAGCGTCTCAAGGCATCCTGCGGCGAAGTTATCTATGATATCTGGTTCAAGCCACTTGAAATTGTCAGCTTTGACGGTGCGAAGGCAGAACTTGCTGCAAGCGAATTTATGAAAGGAATTATCGAACAGAAATTCCTCGGTGAAATCAAAGAAGCATTCAAGGCGGTTATGGGCTTTGATGTTGAAATAAGCATCGTTGACCCCAACGCGGCCAAGGCACCCGCTCCCCAAACCAACGGCGGAGCAGGCAGCACATCGCTCAGCATCGAAAAAAACACCTTTGAAACTTTCGTTGTTGGCTCATCAAACAAATTTGCTCACGCTGCGGCACAGGCCGTTGCGGCAACTCCGGGCGCAGCTTATAACCCTCTTTTCATCTACGGAAACTCGGGTCTGGGCAAAACCCATCTTCTTTGCGCTATCAGCAACGAAATCAAAAGCAAGAATCCCTCTGCGGATATCATCTTCACCCGCGGTGAGGATTTCGTGAGCCTTATTGTTGACGGCATCAAAGAAAAAACAATGAAGGAAATCCATAATAAATACAGAAACTGCGATGTTCTTCTTGTTGACGATATTCAGTTTATTGCGGGCAAGGAATCAACTCAGGAAGAATTCTTCCATACCTTCAATGCGCTCACTCAGGACGGCAAGCAGATTGTTCTTGCATCCGACCGCGCACCCAAGGATATCGAAATTCTTGACGAAAGACTCCGCAACCGCTTCGAGTGGGGTCTTATTGCGGATATTCAGCCGCCCGATATTGAAACAAGAATGGCGATTATTCAGCGCAAAGCCGACACTCTCGGCCTCGAGCTTCCGCCCGATGTTGTTCAGTTCATTGCCGAAAAAATAAAGGCAAACATCCGTCAGCTTGAGGGTGCGGTTAAAAAGATAAATGCGCTTGTAAACATCGAAGGCGCTTCCATCAACATCGCAATGGCTCAGAACGCAATCAAGGATATTATGACAGACAGCAGACCCGTTTCTTCAATCGTAAGCAATATCATTTCAGAAACCTCAAGAACCTTCGGCGTTCCTCAGGCAGATATCATTTCGAAGAAGAAGGATGCCAAAACAGCAAGAGCAAGACAAGTTGCAATTTACATAGTAAGAGAAATCACCGACCTTACTCAGAAAGAAATCAGCGAATTCTTCGGCGGCAGAGACAGAACAACCATTCTTTATTCCGTTGAAACCATCGCCAAGGATTCCGCAAACGATTCCTCTCTCAAAAAGACAATCGACAAAATCATCAAGAACGTTCAGGAACAGTAATCCGTTATACATTATTATATAGAGGTACGCTATGGGACTTTTCAAAAGAATCAACAGAGGTCTGAAAAAGACCAGAGACAGCATGAGCGGAGCAATCAACGCCGCTCTCTACGGAAAAAATGAAATAGATGACGACTTTTATGAGGAACTTGAAGAAATTCTTGTTATGTCCGATGTCGGCGTAACAACAGCAACAGAAATTGTTGACAGACTCAAGGATTCCGTTTTCAAGAAAAATCTTCGTAAGGCAAAGCACGTTAAAGAAGAAATCCGCAACATCGTTGCAGACCTTCTCAGCGGCGGCGAAGAGCTTGATATGATAACCGTGCCTTCGGTTATTCTTGTTATCGGCGTTAACGGCGTTGGCAAAACAACATCAATCGGCAAAATGGCTGCAATGTTCAAGGCAGAGGGCAAAAAGGTTATCCCCGGCGCTGCCGACACCTTCAGAGCCGCAGCCATCGACCAGCTTGAAATCTGGGCAGACCGTGCAGGCGTTGATATCGTTAAGCATAAAGAAGGTGCAGACCCCGCTGCGGTTGTTTTTGACACCATCGCTGCAGGCAAAGCAAGAAATGCGGATATCATTATCTGCGACACAGCGGGCAGACTCCACAACAAGAAAAATCTTATGGAAGAACTCGCCAAGATATACAGAGTTATCGACCGTCAGCTCCCCTATGCAGACCGTGAAGTTCTGCTTGTGCTTGATGCAACAACTGGTCAGAATGCGGTTAATCAGGCAAGGGAATTCAAGGATGTTGCCGAAATCACGGGCATTATTCTCACAAAGCTTGACGGCACCGCAAAGGGCGGCGTTGTGCTTGCAATCAAGAATGACCTCAAAGTGCCCGTTAAATTTATCGGCGTTGGCGAAGGAATCGACGACCTTCGACCCTTTAACTCAAAAGCTTTTGCAGACGGATTGTTTGAAGAAGACAAAGATGAGGAATAATATATATGGATTACATTATTGCTACGCATAACTTGAAAAAAAGAGATGAAATGCAGAGAATTCTCGCTCCTCTCGGCATAAGAGTGCTTCTTGCCGAAGAGGCGGGTGTTGAGCTGACCGATGCCGAAGAAACCGGCACAACATTTGAAGAAAATGCATTCATCAAGGCTGAAAGCGGCTGCAAGGACAGCGGTATGCCCTGCATTGCGGATGATTCGGGAATTGCCGTTGATTTTCTCGGCGGCGCACCCGGAGTTTATTCGGCAAGATATTCGGGCGGAGACGACGATGCAAACAACAAAAAGCTTCTTCGTGAGCTTGACGGTGTTGCAGATGCAGAAAGAGGCGCGGCTTATGTGAGCGTTGCCTGCTGCGTTTATCCCGACGGCACAAAGCTTATCGCAAGAGGCGAATGCAGAGGTTTCATCGGTTATGAAGAAATCGGCACGGGCGGCTTCGGCTACGACCCCCTCTTCTTCCCCGTTGAATACGGCGGAGAAAAAACAATGGCTCAGCTTACAGCCGAAGAAAAAGACGCAATCAGCCACAGAGGCAAATCCGTGCGTCTTCTCGCAAAACAGATTGAGGAGGCAAGAAAATGACAAGTAAAGAAAGAGCTCAGCTCAGAGCGCAGGCAAACACTCTTGAGCCTCTTTTCCAGATAGGCAAGGGCGGTATCTCCGATGCGCTTGTTGAGCAAACATCAGATGCGCTCAGAAAAAGAGAACTCATAAAACTCAAAGTGCTTCTCGAAAGCGCTCCCGAAACTCCCAGAGAATTTGCCGATAAGCTTGCAGAAGCAACAGGCAGCGAGGTTGTTCAGGTTGTCGGCGGAAGCATAGTTTTCTACAAAGAAAATCCCGATAAGGATAAAGAAGAAAAGAAAAAGAAACCTGCTAAGAAGGGCAAGCCCCTCTCAAAGGTGAAGGCAAAAAGAGCCGCTGCCGCAAAGCGTGAAGCCGAAGAAAAGAAGAAAAAAAAGGATTTTTACGCAAAGAAAAGAACCTACGGCTCAAAAACCAAATAATTTTTTTGAATTTGATGCAACAAAAACAAGATATTGACACACTTATTTAGTGTGTGGTATAATCGCAATCCGTGAAAGGTGCAGAAAATGGAAAAAAACAGCAATATCAAGGTGATTGCTCAGAACAAAAAGGCTTACCACGATTATTTTGTGCTCGAAAAACTTGAAGCGGGCATCGAGCTGTTCGGAACAGAAGTAAAATCAATCCGCCAGGGCAAAATAAACCTGAAGGATTCCTGGTGCTTCATCAAAGACGGCGAGATGTTTGTTAACGGAATGCACATCAGCCCTTATGAACACGGCAACATCTTCAATAGAGACCCTCTGAGAACCAAACGTCTTCTGCTTCATAAAAAAGAAATACGAAGATTTCACGCTCAGGTCAAACAGGAAGGTCTCGCAATCGTTCCTTTAAGCGTATACTTTTTAAAAGGCAGAGCAAAAGTTGAAATCGGGCTTTGCAAGGGTAAAAAACTCTATGACAAGCGTGAAGTTGCCGCCAAAAAAGATGCACAAAGAAACATCGCCAAAGCGATGTCAATGCGTAATGCATAATGCGCAATTCGTAATTAATAAGGAACATCAACAATGAATAATCAGAATGTTATAGTAGAAAAAAGCAAAAAATTTGCACTGCGCATTATGAAACTTTATAAATATTTGATTGAAAGCTATAAGATTTCACCTGTTGCCAATCAAGTATTAAAAAGCGGAACAAGCATAGGTGCAAATGTAAAAGAAGCTATAAGAGCACAAAGTAAACCTGATTTTTATTCAAAAATGAATATTGCACTCAAAGAAGCAAGCGAAACAGAATATTGGCTTGAACTTTTGTGTGAAAGCGGTTATATTTCAAAAGATCAATTTGAAAGTTTATATAAGGATTGTTGTGAAATTTTAAAGATCCTTATGTCAATAACCAAAACGCAAAATAATACGTAATTACGCATTAAGCATTGCGAATTACGAATTATATAAATGGGGATGAAAGGATTTCGACGGGGAATCTGAGCCCGGATAAGCGAGTAGCGGTGCGGGACCGCTATAAAATCCGCAATTTTCAAATTTAAACGACAACACTAAAGTTGCTCTTGCTGCTTAATTAAGCAGCCGTCTCTGTGCGGAGGACTGCGGCCGCATAAGAGGCGTCGATCAGCAGTGAACGTGAACGGGTAACGGCCGGTAGCCCGTCATGAACAATCGGTCTACCAAGCACCCAAGCCTGTTCGCCGGCGTGGGTGTAAGGGAATGTTAAAAGACGGAATACACTCGTAGAAAGTCCCTGCAAGGGTTTTTCGGACGCGGTTTCGATTACCGCCATCTCCACCATTAAAAATTATTTCTTTAATATAAAATCAAGGAGGAAAGAAAAAATGAAGAAAAATCTTCCCGTAATCGCAGTTTCTGTTGTTGCAGTCTGCCTTATCGCAGTTGCCGGTGTGCTCGGCTTCAAGGCGATGAACGGCGCAAAGCCCACAGTTTCAGATGAAACCGTTTCAACTCAGGCTGAAACATACAGCTTTGAAGAATCAACAACACTGCCCATTCTGCAGTCAATTCTTGATTCAACTTCACAGACTGTGACCGATATCTTCACATCGGCAACCTCAGCATCAACAACAAAGAAAAACACAACCGCAACTCAGAAAACAACTCAGAAGCCTGCAGAAACAACCACAAAGGCTCCCGAAACAACAACACAGCCTTCCAAAGGCGAGCTTGACCCTGATGAAATGTCACAGTCAAGCGGAACAAAAAGACCCGTTACCGCAAGCAAAAATCTTCCCAAAGATATGAGCTTCTCAGGCCTTTACGGCTCAGGCTATGATATTATCGGCCTCAAGCCCTACATATTCAATGATGACAAAGACCCTGAATGTATGCAGAAAAACTTCGGATACAGCCCCACCTATGATGCTCTTGCCGGCGTTATCGATTTCAGCATCGAAACAACAAGAATAGACTTCAAATATGAAGGCAAGCCCTACAGAATCCAGCTTTGGAAAGGTCAGTATATCTCAGGCGATATCGGCACAGTAGGCGGTGAAATCGGCGTTTACACAAGAACTCCCGGCAAATTGTATCTTGACCCTCAGTTCTATGACTGCGCAGCCGAAGAAGACTGGCTTAAAATGGAAATGACCGTTCTCTGGGACGAAGCAGGCGACGGCAACTACCTTCCCCAGTTCACAAGAAACTATGACGATTTCTGGTGGGCAACAGGCTTTGTTGACGGTCAGCTTGCAGACCTCAACGATTCAAATCCTCTCCGCCTTCTCGGCAGAATCACTTTCGAGAGCGAAGAGCAGGCTCAGCTTTTTGCCGAAGGTCTCGGCAAAAAGGGATTCAGAAGCGTTTCAACCTTTGACCCCAATGTTCCCGACACCTATAAACTTTACGGCAAGGATGTTATCTTCCTTTGGCAGTACATCAGATAACAAACACGGAAATGCACTCCCCCGGGAGTTGTAAATAAAAAATAATTCGCGGATACATACCGCAGGAGGAAAAAACATGAACAAGAAGGCAATTCTTATTCTTGCAATCTCTGCAGTTGTTGTTATTGCAGGCGCAATCACGGCAACCTCTCTTCTCAGAAACTCTTTCTCCGCCGAAGATGAAACAATCGCATCAACAACGGCTCCTCAGGAGAGCGAGTATGATTTCAACTACGGTCTCGGCAATTATGAGCCCGTAACCCTTGACCCCGCTCAGGAAGAAACAACTCTTGAAGGAGAAGTTCTTGAAACTCTCAATCAGATTACTCAGGTAACCAAAAAGCCTGCAAACAAGGTTACAACAACCAAATCATCGGGCAAAAAACCTGCAAAACCCGCTAAGTCAACAACCACAACAAAGAAGCAGACCGGATCGGTTTCATACCCCGGCGATGACAAGCTTGTTGACAAGGTAATCGGCCCCGGCGGCAATCAGTTCCTCGGCTACAGATACGATGCTGCAGGCGATTTCTACTACACAGACGATAAAGATTGCTGGCAGTCAAACGCAGGCTACAACGAAGTTTATGACAACATGGCTGCTGCTGCTGCAATGCACATCGACCAGGTTCGTATCCGCTTCACATATGAAAAGAAGGACTGGATGATTCAGCTCTGGAAGGGTCAGTACGGTTGGCTTCTTGTTGGTGCAGAAATCGGTGTTTACACTGCTCCCGAAGGAACATATACCGGTGAAACAGGCGCTGTTAACCACTATAACTGCGCAGACAAAGAAGATTGGCTCAAGATGGATATGACCATGTATTGGAAGGAGAACAACAAAGGCTCCTACAAGAAGGCATTTGAAAGAGAATACGATTATTACTGGTGGGCAACAGGCTTCGTTAAGGGTCAGCTTACCAAGTATACATACCCCAGAACAGAACTCAAACTCAAATCACGAATCACCTTCAAATCAGAAGCTATGGCAGACCTCTTTGTTCAGGGCATGAGAGAATCAGGCTTTGCCCGTGCTCTCGGCTCAGACCAGCTTGTTGACGACTCATTCTATCAGAAGGGTGCCGATGTCTGGTTCCTCTGGAAATCAGTATATCATGATTGCTTCGTTGGTTACGAAGGCAGATAACCACAATCGTTTTCGTCAAATTTTATCAAAAAGTTACGGCTCCTCTCCGTTATTTATACACTTTTTATCTTCAAAAGTGTTGACATTGAATTGTCAATATGTTATTATAAGGTAACAATTGTTGCTCTTGCAATAAATATGAAAGGAATGGTTCTAAATGAAAAAGGCACTCTCAATTGTTCTTGCTCTTGTTATGGCTCTCTCAATGAGCGCTATGGCTTTCGCAGCAGACGAAGCAGCTAACGTTGAAGCTATCCTTGGCGACATCTTCACAGCAGCTGAAGATTCATCAGCAGCATGGGATAAGGTTGAAGGCGCTATCACAGACGTTCTCGATGCAATCGAAGACAAGACAGCTGACCTTTCAGCAGTTGAAGGCGAAGTTATCAACCTTGAAACTCTTCTTGCTGACGTTCCCGGCGTTGACGGCCTCCTTGACGACCTCAAGTCAACAATCAAGGGCCTCTATGCAGGCGAAGTTGCTACAGTTCCCGAAACAACAGCAGCTGAAGAACCCGCAACAACAGGTTCATCATCAGTAGGCATCGTTGCTTTCGCAGCTCTTTCAGTAGCAGCAGCTGCAGCATATGTTTGCACAAAGAAGAACTAATTAAAGGTTCAACTTCTGTTTAATTGAATTAGCGCAAGAATTTAATTAAATGCTCTGAGCGGTATATCTTCGGATATACCGCTTTTTGCTTTGCCTGATAACTTTCTTTTCGTCAACTCCCACAAAATACAATATCGTTTTTGGTGTAAAATGTTGTATTTAAAAAATCCCTTTATAGTGTTATAATATATGAAATGACTCTCATAACTTTTTATGAGAACCCGTTAAATCTACAAGGAGAAAAAACTATGAACAATCGCTTTTTCTGTGCAAAAGAAAACGGAAAGCTTAACTATAAGCGAACCATCCTCACAGGCTTCGGCTTTATGGCAACATCTATTGCATGGGCTATCTACGACCCCTACATCACCAAAATTCTCAACAAACTTCTCACAAGCTCAGCCGCAGTTACCAACCTGAGCAATATGCTCGTTGAAAAATTCCCTCTTCTTGCTCAGCTTTCGGCTGCGCAGGGCGATGATATCGCGCTCCCCGGCGGCGGATTCACTCTTGTTCCGCTTTTTATCGGTATCATAATGACCTTTGATAACATCTTCGGTGTTATCTTCCAGCCCACCTTCGGCAAACTTTCAGACAGATGCCATTCGAAGCTCGGCAAGCGCCGCCCCTTCATCGTTTACGGCGCTCCCGTTTCGGCTCTCCTCTTCCTTCTTATACCCATCATTTTCCTTCAGTTCAACAGCGTTCCCCTCACAATGCTTTGTGTTATCCTTTTCGTTTTCACAATGTCGCTGTGGAGAGCTCCCGTTGTTGCTCTTATGCCCGACCTCACTCCCCCTTCGCTTCGCAGTGAAGGCAATGCCGTTATCAATCTTATGGGCGGCATCGGCTCAGCGGTCGGTATGGTTGCGGGCACAATCGGCATCGCGCTTTGCACATTATTCACGGGTCTTTCAAAAACTCAGATCAAAGCAGACGAAACCGTTTCATTCCCCTATGTTTTTGCAATCGGTTCTATCGTTATGATTATCGGTATGCTTGTTGTTCGCTTCTTTGTAAAAGAGCCCGACAGCAGACTCAAGATAACAGGCGAAATTAATCAGGCTGCCGATGAAGCTGCAAGAAGAAAAGCTGAAAAAGAAGCCAAGAAAGCAGAAAAAGCTGCCAGAAAAGCAGTTTCTCTTTCAAAGGGCGAGAAAAAGAGTCTTGCATTTATGCTTGCTTGTCTCTTCTTCCTCTTCTGCGGCACAAACGCAATCACAACATTCTTCTCACTGTTTGCTCAGGAAATCCTTCATATGATTACCTCTGAGGCAACAATTCTTATGACTATGTTTGCTGTATGCTCGGGCGCTGCTGCTCTTCCCGCAGGCAAGCTCGGCAAGAAATTCGGCAGAAAAAAGACAATTATGGCGGGTCTCGCAATCTTCCTTTCCGCTTTCGTTATTTTCTTCGGCATCTTCATTGCAATGCTCGGCAACCAGAATCTTTCAATCAAGAATTATGTTACCGTTAACAACGCATACATCGCAGTCAACGATCAGCTTAATGATTTCAATTCCGAAAAATCAGATCTCGCCTCAGAAGCAGGCATCAAGCTTGCAGAGGAAGATACTCTTGTTATGGAAAAATATATCGAGTTCAGAGCTGCTGTTGAGAATGGCGAAGATGTTTCAGCTTACAGCGCAAACTACGCAGAGTTTGACGCAATCGTTATGGAACAGACAGACCTTTGCGATTCACTTATCAGCGTAAGCGAAAAAATCCTCGGCAAGAGCGTTACAACAGTTGACGCTGCCCTCTCCGAAATCAACGGCGCAGTTGCCAACATCACAAAAATTCTCGGCATTCTCATTTATCCCGTTCTTGTTCTCGGCGGTGCTGCAAATATGTTCATCACCGTTAACACCCTTCCCCTCGTTCTCGAAATCGGCGGTCTCGACAAGGTTGGCACATTCACCGGTTATTACTACACTGCAACCTTCTCGGCTCAGATTGCTTCACCTATTCTCTACGGCTTCCTGAGAATGTTTGCGGGCACATATATGTCACTCTTCTACTACAGCCCCATCGCATTCCTTGCTTCAATCATCTTCCTCTTCTTCGTCAAGCACGGCGAAGCAATGCCTGATGATGTTATCAAGGCTGCCGCAGAAAACGATTAAACCATTCCCTTCCGAATTGTGAAAACCGCACGGCATTCCGCAGCTTTGCGGCAGACACTTCGGAAAATCATACATCCTTCTATAAAAGCCGAAGGCATTGGGACCGCACCCGATGCCTTCAGCTTTTTTATTGCCTTTTTTTATAAAATATGGTATTATAATTTAACAAACGGCAAGGAGTGATAATATGTTTGCGCGCATCAACAGTATGGGGCTTTACGGAATAGACAGCTACATGGTCAGCGTTGAGGTTGATTACGGTCAGGGTCTGCCCAAAATCGAACTTGTCGGTCTGCCTGATACTGCCGTTAATGAATCGCGCAACAGAGTTCGCTCCGCAATAAAAAACAGCGGTTTCTCATTCCCTCAAAGCAGAGTTACAATCAATCTTTCGCCTGCAGACATCCGCAAGGAAGGCCCTCTTTATGACCTTCCCATACTCATTTCAGTGCTCAAAGCAAGCGAACAGCTCAGGTGCAATATCGATGACTGCGCATTTATCGGCGAGCTTTCTCTTGACGGTCTTGTGAGGCACGTCAACGGCGCTCTTCCTATGGTTATCAGAGCAAAGAAAAGCGGAATAAAACGTGTTTTTGTTCCCGCATCAAATGCGCTTGAAAGCTCTGTTGTTGAAGGTATAGAAGTTTATGCGGTTGAAAATGTTAATCAGGTCGTTGACCATCTCAACGGCGAAAAGCTTCTTTCGCCCGAAATTTTTGACCCCGCCCTCGAAATGCTCAATCACGCCCCTATGCTTGATTTCAAAGATGTAATGGGTCAGCAGGAGGCAAGATATGCTCTTGAAATCGCAGCGGCGGGCGGCCACAATATTCTTATGATCGGCCCTCCGGGTTCAGGCAAAAGTATGCTTTCAAAGCGTCTGCCCTCAATTCTGCCCGATATGACATTTGAAGAAAGCCTTCAGGTGACTGAGCTTTATTCAATGGCGGGCGTTCTTCCCGAAGGAGTGTCGCTTATCCGTGAACGACCATTCCGTTCACCTCACCATACAGTTTCGCCTGCGGGGCTTTCAGGCGGCGGAGCAATTCCGAAGCCCGGCGAAATATCTCTTGCGCATCACGGGGTGCTGTTTCTTGATGAGCTTCCCGAATTTTCAAAAACAGCAATGGAGGTTCTGCGCCAGCCCATCGAAGACGGAAAAATCACAATATCCCGTGCAAACGCCTCGCTCACCTACCCTTGCTCAACAATGATAGTTTGCGCAATGAACCCCTGCCCGTGCGGCTATAAAGGTCATCCCACAAGAGAATGCACCTGCCCTGACGGCGCGGCAAAACGCTATCTTTCCAAGATTTCGGGCCCGATGCTTGACAGAATCGATATCCACATTGAAGTTCCGCCCATAGATTTTGATAAGCTTTCAAGCCGGGTTCCCGCAGAATGCTCGGCAGATATCAAAAAGAGAGTTGATGCCGCAAGAAAAATTCAGCAAGAAAGGCTCAGCGGAACCGGTATCTCGTGCAACGCAAAAATGACTCCCGCTCATACAAAGGAATTCTGCAGACCCACTCCTCAGGCGATGATTATGCTTGAAAGAGTGTTTGAGAAGCTCAATTTCTCTGCAAGGGCATATGACAAGGTGCTTCGTGTTGCAAGAACAATTGCAGACCTTGAAGGTTCAGCGGAAATCGGCCCTTCGCATATCGCTCAGGCGGTTCAGTTCAGAAGCCTCGACCGCAAATTTTGGAACAGATAAATTAATTTGATATTGATAATACCCCTGTAATGGTATATAATATATAGGTTAATAAGAAAAAAACGGAGAAGATTTATGTTAAGACTTGAAAATGTATCATTCAAGGTTGAAGTTGACGGCGAACACCTTGAAATAATCGATAATATTACTCTCGAAGTGCCCGATGGCGAATTTGTTGTTATCACGGGCCCCAACGGCGGCGGAAAATCAACACTCGCCCGCCTTATTATGGGCATTGAAAAACCCACAAGCGGTAAGATTTACTATAATGATACCGATATAACCGATATGTCGGTAACAGAAAGAGCCAAGCTCGGCATCGGCTACGCATTTCAGCAGCCCCCCAGATTCAAGGGTCTCACGGTGCGCAGTCTGCTTTCGCTTGCAGCGGGAAACGAGCTCCCCGTTGACGAATGCTGCGGCTATCTCACAAGCGTTGGCCTTTGCTCAAAGGATTATCTCAACAGAGAGATGGATTATTCTCTCTCGGGCGGCGAAGCAAAAAGAATTGAAATTGCAACCCTTATGGCAAGAAAACTCGGCCTCGCAATCTTTGATGAGCCTGAAGCGGGCATCGACCTGTGGAGCTTCTCAATGCTTGTTGAATCCTTCAAAGCAATGAGCAGCGGCAGCCACAAGAGCGTTATCATCATCTCTCATCAGGAAAGAATTATGCAGCTTGCCGACAAAATGGTTGTTGTTGCCGACGGCAAGGTAAGAGATATCGGAACAAAAGACGAAATCTTCCCCCGCCTTATGGGCGAATTCAGCGAAAACTGCGGCTTCAGAGGGAAGGAGGACTAATTTATGAATAAGATTGACAGTCAGCTTCTGAATTCAGTTGCGGATTTTCACGAAATCCCCTCAGGAGCATATAATATAAGAAAAAACGGTGAGAGCTTTTCAAGAAACTCCACCGCAAACATCGAAATTGTTACCAAAGAGGACAAGCCCGGCATCGATATCATCGTTGCCGCCGGCACAAAGAATGAAAGCGTTCATATCCCTGTTATCATAACAGAAACGGGTGTTAATGACCTTGTTTATAACGATTTTTATATCGGCGACGATGCTGATATTCTCATCGTTGCAGGCTGCGGCATTCATAACAGCGGCGATGAAAAATCGCAGCACGACGGCATTCACACCTTCCATATCGGCAAAAACGCCAAGGTTAAATATGTTGAAAAGCATTACGGCGAGGGCGACGGCAAGGGTGAAAGAGTGCTCAACCCCGTAACTGTTGTTCATCAGGATGAAAACTCGGTTTGCGAAATGGAAATGGTTCAGATCAAGGGCGTTGACTCAACCGTTCGCGACACAAAGGCGCATCTTGCTGCAGGCGCAAAGCTGATTATGACCGAACGCCTTCTCACCCACGGCAATCAGTATGCCCGCTCGGATATGGATGTTTATCTTGACGGCGAGGACGCTTCATCGCAGATTATTTCGCGTTCAGTTGCAAAGGACAATTCAAAGCAGATTTTCCATCCCAATGCAATCGGTAACGCAAAATGCCGCGCACACGTTACCTGCGATTCCATTATTATGGACGAGGCAACCGTAAGCTCAATCCCCGCAATCACCGCAAATTCGGCGGATGCACAGATTGTTCACGAAGCGGCAATCGGCAGAATCAATAACGACCAGCTCATCAAGCTTATGACCTTCGGCATGAACGAAGAAGAAGCTGAGGAAGTTATTATTCAGGGATTTTTGAAATAAAATTAACGCAGGTATCAGCCGATACCTGCGTTTTTTTATTGATTTCTGCGCCAATGGAACAAATACTGCTGGGCGATGCCGCGCACGCCGTTTGTGCATTCGTGCAAACCTTCGGGATACATCTCGCTCATAATGCGCTTCACCCACACATCAACGGGGAAGGCATCAACCTTGCCAAAACCGTAGAGCAATGCACACTGTGCAACCTTTTCGCCCACTCCCTTGATTTTTATCAGCTCATCCCTGCCTTCATCAAGGGTCAATCCGAAGATTTTATCAAGGTCAACCTCGCCGCTGAGCACTTTGTTTGCCGCATCAACAAGATATTTCGCTCTGAAACCTGCCCTTATGGGCGCAAGACCTTCAACACCCGCTTCTGCGATTTTTTCAGGGGTCGGGAATGAATAATCATCTTCGCCGAGATGCTCGCCGAGAAGGCGGCAAAGTCGGTCAATTATGCCTTTTATGCGGGGAATATTGTTGTTTGCAGAAATGATAAACGAGCATACCGCCTCCCACGGCTCCTGCCTGAGAAGGCGTATTCCGTAGCACTCATCAACAGCTTTTTTCAGGTGCTCATCAGCAGAAAAGCGTTTACATAGCGCATCATAATCCCTTTCAAGATCAAAATAGGGCTTCCAGATTTTTTCGAAATCCTCTTTGTTTGTTCCGATAAAAATAATCTCATCATCGGTCTGCCTGAGCGTCAGCGGCCTTGAAAAGGCAACTCCGTGCCACTCGTTTTCGCCCGTTTTAATCCACCTGAAAGCCTGACCGCAATCAAGCGTAAGCGCAAGGTCAAAACAGTCTTTTTTTACGGATATGCCGTTTTTATCGCTTATGATTTCCGTTTTCATATGATTCTCCAAGCTGTAATATTTTTAGCGTTTTTGCAAAAAAGTTTGCCATAATTATAGCGACTTTTTGCGACAAAATGTAAAGAATGCACAACCTTCCGTATATTCTTTTTCAGAAAAATAAAGTTATCCACTCCCCAAAACCGCTCAAATCAAGGGTTTTGCCCATGAGTTATACATCTTTTCCACACGGTTTTCCACATTTTAAGTTGAAAAGTCCACTATACATACAGTATATTTATCTTGGCTCAGACGCGAGAATAATTGCCGTTTCTTCTGCCAAAAATAAGATAGAAATTCAATGGTAAAGGGGAAAAACAACTTGATTAAGGGTGTTAACAGACAGGTGGTTGAAATAACGCAGACTCAGTGCGAATACTTCGAAAGGGTGCTGTTTTTCATAAAACCCGAATACTCCGCCGTAAGTGAAGGCGACCTGAGAGAAAGAGCGGCGATTATTGCGCAGAATGCGGGTATGCCTCCCGCTTCAAGGCTTCGCAAAAACCGTATTCGCCTTGCTCTGAGCATGAGCGCCTCAGCTTGCGCAGGTGCAGTCATCAGCGGAACGATTTTTTTGCTCACATCATTTTTTTGATTCTGTTGAGTGCTTGCAAAATTCCGTCATTTCGCATTCGTTGCATTTCGGTCTGCCCGAAACGCAGGTGTCTCTTCCGTGAAGCACACAGCGGTGACAGAAATCGTTGCTTTCTTCAGGCGGAAGAATATCTCTGAGCTGCATTTCAACCTTAAACGGGTCTTTCGTTTCAACAAGGCCGAGCAGATTTGAAATTCGGATAAGATGAGTATCGGCAACAACAGCGGGTTTGCCGTAAATATCGCCCATAATCAGATTTGCGGTTTTTCTGCCAACCCCGGGAAGGCTTGTGAGGTCTTCAAGGTTATCGGGCACTTCTCCGCCGAAATCGCTGAGCATTTTTTGACACATTCCGACGATATCTCTCGCCTTGGCTCTGAAAAATCCGCAGGAATGAACAATCTTTTCAATATCGGCAACATCCGCCGAAGCAAAATCTTCAACCGTTTTATATTTTGAGAATAATTCGGGGGTAACAAGATTAACCCTTGCATCTGTGCATTGCGCCGAAAGCCTCGTTGCAATAATCAGTTGCAGGGGATTTTCTGCATTAAGGGAGCAGATTGAATCAGGATATTTTTTCTTCAGTGTCTCAACAGCAAGAAACGCTCTTTCTTTTTTTGTCATAATTACTCACCTCTCGAATAAATTAATTATAATATAATCATCATCGGAATTAAAGATTTATTTTAAATTAAATGTTAATTTTTGTTGACGGGTTCAAAAACTGTTGATTTTAAATAAAAGATATGATAATATATTTTTAACTGATAAAATAGGGGGATTACCTTTATGAAAAACAAATTCACTGCAAGACTCAGCATTTTTATGTGTCTTGTTTTGATTATTTCTTGCTTCGCAGCCTGCAAGGGAAAGGGCGATAATGTAACAACAACCCTTGCTCCCGATGATTCATGGCAGTCAGGCTCAGGCTACGAAAAAGTAACCATCAGTCAGGCAGAGCTTGTTGACCTCGTTGAGCAGGCTCTCGGCGAAGATATGCCTGAAAATTTCAACGGCGATCTCAACACTCTCACTCCCGAGCAGCTTAATAAGGTTGAAAATCTTGCCAAAGATGAAGGTCTTACCGTTGAAAAAGATGAAAACGGCGACACCGTTATCAAAAAAGAAGAAGTTCCTACTCAGCAGGCTTCAGACGACGAAATAAAGGATCTTTTCAACAAAATCACAATCAAAGATCCCAGCAATCTTTCTGACGAAGAAATTGAAGAGCTTTCAAAGGTTGCGAGCGATGAAGGCCTCATCGTTCACACCAAACCTGACGGCGGCGTTGAAATCGTGAAGCCCGTAACAACAACAAGAATTATTACTCAGGCTCCTCAGACAGAGCCTACCAAGGCTCCCAAACCCACCAAGAGCCCCTCACCCCACACAACTTCGGTTTACAAACCCGAACATATGACAGCATCTCCCACCGGCGCAATCATCGACGCAACTCCCTCCGCTCTTTCAAACGGATGGATCACAAACTTCAGCGACGGCACCCACACCGTTCTTGTTGACAGCTGCACAACATCAGACGGCGGCATTGTTGCAGTAGGTATCACCTCGGCTGACACAGGCAGCTGCGGCGTTATCATTAAATTTAACGATGAAGGCAAACAGAAATGGGTTAAAACTCTCAAGGGCGATGCTCTTGTTTCATTTGATTCGGTTGCAGAGCTCGCAGACGGCAGCATCATCGTTGCAGGCAGCACAATGGCAAGCGATGTTGCATCACCCGATCAGTACCTTTGCGAAAACACTGTTGAAGGTCTTCTTGTTAAGTATTCTTCAAAGGGCGACCAGCAGTGGACAAAAATCATCGGCGGCAGCGGCGCTGATATGCTCTATGCGGTTGAAGCAACCTCAGACGGCGGCTTCGTTGCAGGCGGTAAATCAACCTCTGTTGACGGCAGCTTCTCAGGCGTTAACGCAAACAAAACAAAAGCTTTCGTTTATAAGTTCAACTCAAACGGCGGTATTGTGTGGAAGAACTGCCTCGGCGGCAAAATCCACTGCGCTGTTAAGGGCATCACCGTAAGCCCCAAGGGCGAGATTTTCGCTGTTATGGAAAACAACAATGCAGACGGCAACTTCGCTTCACTTGACGGAGCAGTAAACGGCAAAAGAACATCAGTTGTTGTGAAAATGACATCAGGCGGAACTACCGAATGGGCAAAAGTTCTTCACGAATCAGGCCTTGTAAATATGGCTGCAATAACATACACTGATGACGGCGGCTGTGTTGTTGCCGGTCAGTATTCTGTATCGGCAAAAGAAGGCAACAACGGCAGCTTCAAAAACATTTATAACGGCGGCACCGCAGGCACAAACGACGGCGTTATTGTTAAGTTCAAAGCTGACGGTTCAAAAGCCTGGGCAACTCCCATCATCGGTTTTGAAAACGATTTCATCACCGATATCTCAAGAGTCACAAACGGCTACGCTGTTTCAGGATATTCCGCTTCAAACAACAGAGATTTCCAGGGTATGGGCAAAGGCAACTTTGACGGATTCATTTACACAATGAATAAATACGGTCAGCTCGAAAAGCTTCATCATTTCGGCGGTTCAAGCTCAGATCATGCAAGAACAATCTGCTCCGACGGAACAAAGCTTTATATTGCCGGTTCAACAAACTCAACAGACGGCGATTTCAAGGGAATGAGCCCCGCACCCACAGCAGACAATTCTGTTGGCGTTGTTCGTTGCTACAATCTCTCTAAGTAAAAAAAATTAATCGGCTTGCTTGTGCAAGCCGATTTTTTGTTTTTTATTTGTTTTTCTTTGGCATTACAAGACAGACAACAATCGCAATAAGCGCAACGGCAACCGAGCCGATCACCCATATCACCGCGTTGCTGCTTCCCGTATCGGGAGCAAGCGCAATCGACGATGTATCAGCGGCATATGCATAGAGAGCGGCGGTTATAACACTCAGCAGCATAAGCGCACAAAGAAAAATTGCAACTATTCTTATTATTATATTCCTTTTCATTTTATCATCCTATTCTGAGCAGATTTTTCATTGCATCGCCCAAATCCGAAGCGAGCTTTTCGGCTTCTGCTTTGGATTTCGAACAGCCCGTGATATAAACCTTGATTTTCGGCTCTGTGCCTGAGGGGCGCACTATTGCAAAGTTGCCGTCGGGCAATGTGTATGCAAGAACATTAGATTTGGGAAGATTTATGGGTCGCGAAGCTCCCGTTTCGGTATCTGTTACTGTGCCCGCTTCAAAATCGTGAACTTCAAGCACTTTAAGACCCGCAAGCTCTTTGGGCGGATTTTCTCTTGTTTCGCTCATAATCTCTGCCATCTTTATCATACCGCTTGCGCCTTCAAAAGCAAAGTTATAAAGGTTATTAACATAGATGCCGAATTCTTCATAAATATCATTCAGCACATCAACGAGAGTTTTGCCCTTATTCTTATAATAAGCCGCCATTTCACAAATCATAAGCGATGCGGCAACACCGTCCTTATCTCTTGCGTGGGTGCCGATAAGATATCCGTAGCTTTCTTCAAAGCCCATAACAAATCGGTAATCGTCGTTTGTTTTTTCAAGATTTGCTATGAATTCGCCAACATATTTGAAACCTGTGAGCACATCAACAACCTTGCAGCCGTATTTTGCGGCAACTCTGTCTATAAGAGATGTTGAAACAAAGGATTTTGTCATGAGAGTATTCTCTGGCAGAAGGCCTTTTTCTTTTCTTGCCGAAAGCATATATTCTGCAAGAAGAACGCCGACATCGTTGCCTGAAAGAAGAACATACTCATCGCCCGTGAGCACGGCAATACCAACCCTGTCGCAATCGGGGTCGGTTGCAAGAAGCAGATCTGCTTTTTCGCTCTTTGTCATTTCAAGAGCGCATTCAAAAACCTGCCTGATTTCAGGGTTGGGATATGGGCAGGTCGGGAATTTGCCGTCAGGCATTTCCTGCTCTTTGACAACAGAAACATTATTAAAGCCCGCTCTTTCAAGAATTGTTCTTACGGGAATGTTGCCCGTGCCGTTAAGCGGAGTGTAGATGATTTTTATATCGCTGTTTCTGCTGATTTCGGGATTAATGGGTCTTTGCATAACAAGTGAATAGAATTCTTCAACAAGTTCATCCGAAATATATTCGATAAGCCCCTTTTCCATTGCTTCATCAAACGGTGTGCGCTTGATATCGCTGAACATATCAACCTTCTGAATGAATTCATAGGTTGCAAGTGCGGCTTCATCGGTCATCTGATAACCCGAAGGGTCATAGCATTTATAGCCGTTGTATTTTGACGGGTTGTGGCTTGCGGTGATAACAATACCGCTGTCACACTTAAGGCGCATAACAGCAAAAGAGAGAAGAGGAGTCGGCATAAGTGTTTTGAAAATATAGGTTTTAACGCCGTTTGCAGCAAGCACTTCGGCACACTGCTTTGCGAAAACATCGGAATTTATTCTTGAATCATATCCGATTGCAACGCTCGGATTTTCAACCCTGCTGTTAAGATAATCGGCAAGACCCTGTGTTGCCTGGCAGACGGTATAGGTGTTCATCCTGTTTGTGCCTGCACCGAGCACTCCTCTGAGACCCGCTGTGCCGAATTCAAGATTGCGGTAAAAGCGGTCAAGAATCTCTTCTTCGTTACCCTTCACGGCAAGCAATTCTTCGTGTATTTCGCTGTTCTCTGCAGTGTTTTCAAGCCAGAGCTCATAAAGCTTGTTTACATCATTCATCTGCCATCTCTCCTTAGAAATTTATCCATTGTATATAATATCTTTTTTTTATTTTATTGTCAATGACCCTGATATATTCTGAAAATTTTTTTCGTTGACTATATTTACCGTTTTTGTTATACTTTACTTATTATTTAAAAGGGGAAATAAACATGAGCACATTTGCACTTGCAATCAACAAAATTCTTTCGTTTGTTTTTGCCGTTGTGTTGATTCCTTTTTCGCTTCTGACCCACGGTATTGACCTTATCTCTGAATCTGACCGCACAGACAGCGCAAAAACAAACGTTGTTGGCATCGGCGCATATTTCCGCTCTCAGGGTATGGCAACAGACGGAGAAACTCTCTATTTTTCATCAAAAACAACTCTTATCCGCACCGAGGCGGATGCAAAAACACTTATCAACGCAAATTATTTTGCAATTCCCGATGAGCTTAAAGATCTCGGCATTGCTCACATCGGCGGCATGAGCTTCTATAACGGATATATCTATGCAGGCCTTGAAGACAGCAAGGTGTGGGATTACCCCATAGTCGGCGTTTTCGATGCAGAAACTCTCGAGCTTGTTGAATATTTCATTATGGATGCCGAAACAATAACAAGGGGGCTTCCCTGGGTATCCGTAAACCCTGAAAACGGCTATCTTTATTGCATGGACCATTCAAAAACGCCAACAAAAATTCTTGTTTACGATACGGCAAACAAAATGGAGTTTGTTGAAGAGGTTATGCTTTCTCAGATGGTGCCTTCAATTCAGGGCGCAGAATTCCTTGACGGCACTCTCTATGCCGCAACAAACGACGAAACTCAGTCAATCTATAAAATTGACCCTTCAACGGGCGTTGCCGAAAAATATCTTGACCGAAACCTCACTGCAGGCAGCGAAGGCGAAGGCATGACTTTTATGGTCAAAGACGGAAAACCCGTGATTATTGCAATGGATATGGGCCCTCTCTTTATCAATGCGTTTGTTCGTGAATATAATATAACACAATGATTTGGGAGGAAATAAAATGAAAAACAAAGCATTGCCTCTTGCCGTTGCCGCAGTTGCTGTTGCGCTCATTTGCACAATTGCAGTTCTCGGCATAAAAATGTCAAGCGGTAATCCGTCATCAGTCCCCGCTGAGGGTTCGGTTTATTCCGATTCAGCTCAGACGCAAGCATCTTCTGCTGAAGAAACAACAACCGAATCTCTTCGGATAACGGAATCTTCAACAGCCGAAGAAACAACCGTTCCCGAAAGCACAACATCCGTTTCACAAGCCGTCGCTCCGACAGAAACAACAACAAAAACAGAAATAACAACCAAACAGTCAACAACGGTTTCAAACACCGCTTTTAAAGAGGTGTTCACTCTCCCCCGTGCGCCGAAATACATTCCGCCTACAGATAAGATTGACTTCAGTTCAATTAATCTTGCATCGTATAAATACGACCCCGACGGCAACTATTACTATACCGACGACAAGGAATGCTGGCAGAAAAACTTCGGATTCAACGAGGTTTATGATACTTTTGCTCCTCTTACAATAATGTATTACGACACGGTGCGCACAACCTTTGAATACGGCGGCAAGGAGTGGCTCGTTCAGACCTGGAAAGGCCAGTACGGTATGGCTTTTGTCGGCGGCGAGGTTGGCATATACACAAGAAATCCCAATTTAAACATCGGCTCCCATTTTGTTTGCGCCGATAAATCCGACTGGCTCAATATGGAAATGGCGTGTATGTGGGATGAATATGAAACAGGCGAATACAGAGCCGTTTTCAACCGTGACTACGATAAATATTGGTGGGCAACAGGCTTTGTTGTGGGCTTCCCCAACGGAAGTTTAAGAAAAACTCTTTCGGAATTCCGTCTTGTTACCCATATCACTTTTAAGGACACCGAAATGGCAGACGCATTTTGCGAAGCTTTTGAGAAAAACGGCTTCAAGCGAGTTTCAAAGCTTAATAATAACGCACCCGATACCTTCGTTCAGGTTGGGCCCGATGTTGCGTTCGTTTGGCAGGATATCAATCATAAATAGAAAAAACCGCAGAGATTTCTCTCTGCGGTAATTTTTTTATCTTCAGATAACTCTTGCTCTGATTGCGCCTTCAACATTTGCATCAAAAGCCTTATCGGTATCGATTACGGTGTAACCCATATCCTTTTTGTTTGCGGTGAAGATTGCGGTAACGTTTGCGCCCGCAGCCTTTGCTGCAGCTTCAGCTTTTGCTGCAAAATCATCTGCATTCTCCTTGTGGATGAAGCAGGTGCGCACTGCAAAGCTTTCTGCAAGGCAAGTGTTGGGGAGATTAACCGAATTCTTGATTTCGCCTTTAAGAAGGTAAGCTGAAACTTCATCAGCCGCCATCATAGCGCAGTTTTCTTCGCTTTCGGGTGTTGATGCGCCGAGGTGAGGCATTGCGGTTACTCCCTCTGCGCCGAGCTGCTCATCAGTGGGGAAGTCGGTCACATATGCGCCCGCCTTGCCGCTTGCAAGAGCATCAACAATATCCTTTGAAGCAACAAGCTCGCCTCTTGCGAAGTTGAGGATTCTTACGCCATCCTTCATCTTTGCGAGTGTGTCTGCATTAATCATACCTCTTGTGCCGTCGTTGAGAGGAGCATGAAGAGTAATATAATCGCTCTTTGCATAAAGCTCATCAAGCTCAACAAGTTCGATATCGGTTTTTCCCGCTGCAAAGGGGTCATAAGCAACAACGTTCATACCAAGAAGCTTTGCATCTCTTGCAACAAGAGCGCCGATAGCACCGAGACCAACAATACCGAGAGTTTTGCCGAGGATTTCGGGGCCTGCAAAGCTGCTCTTACCTTTTTCAACAAGCTTGCCTACATTGTCGCCTTCGCCCTTGAGGGTTTTGCACCAGTCAAGTGAAGCGGCAACTTTTCTTGAAGCCATAAAGAGCGAACAAAGAACAAGTTCCTTAACCGCATTTGCATTTGCGCCGGGAGTGTTGAAAACAACAACGCCCTTGTCACTGCAAGCAGGAATGGGGATATTGTTTACGCCCGCACCCGCTCTTGCGATTGCAACGGTGTTTTCCGAAAGCTCCATTTCGTGCATTGAAGCTGAACGAACAAGGATTGCATCGGGATTTTCAACTGCATCGCCGCAAGTGAACTTTGCTGCATCAAGACGGTCAAGTCCGTTTTTTGAAATTTTATTTAAAGTTAAAATGTTAAACATTTAAAAAGCCCCCTATCAGTTCTTCTTCTCGAACTCTGTCATAAAGTCAACAAGCTTTTCAACGCCTTCGATGGGCATAGCGTTATAGATTGAAGCTCTCATACCGCCAACTGAACGGTGACCCTTGAGGTTTACAAAACCTGCTTCGGTTGCTTCCTTAACAAACTTTGCGTTGAGTTCATCGCTCTCTGTTACGAAGGTAACGTTCATCATCGAACGGTCACTCTTCTTAACGGGGTTGTTGAACATTTTGCTGTTATCAATGAAATCATAGAGAATTGAGCACTTTTTCTCATTATGAAGTTTCATTGCTTCAAGACCGCCGAGATTCTTGATCCATTCGAGCACAAGTTTGCACATATAGATTGAATAGCAAGGGGGTGTGTTATACATTGAATCGTTATCTGCGAGAGTTTTATAGTCGAGCATTGTGGGAGTATAATCTCTTGCATTGCCGAGAAGGTCTTCTCTTACGATAACAACGGTGAGGCCTGCGGGTGCAACATTCTTCTGAGCGCCGCCGTAGATTACGCCGTATTTTGAAACATCCATAGGCTCTGAAAGGAAGCAGGATGAAACGTCTGCAACAAGAGGAACGTTGCCTGTGTCGGGAAGTTCTGTGAAGCGTGTGCCGTAGATTGTGTTATTCTGGCAGATATAGAAATAGTCTGCATCGGGAGTGAAATCAGCTTTGTTGAGCTCGGGAATGCAGGAGAAATTCTGCTCCTTTGATGAGCCTACAACCTTGATTTCGCCGTATTTTGTTGCTTCCTTATATGCCTTTGTTGAGAACTGGCCTGAAAGAACATAATCTGCCTTGCCGCTGCCGTTGAGGAAGTTGAGGGGAATTGCCGCAAACTGAGTTGAAGCACCGCCCTGGCAGAAGATAACCTTATAGTTATCGGGAATGTTCATAACCTCTTTGAAAAGGTCACGGGCACCGAAGATAATCTCTTCATAAACCTTTGAGCGGTGGCTCATTTCGAGCACAGACTGACCGCTGCCCTTGTAGTCAAGCATCTCTGCCGCCGCTCTGTTGAGCACGCTTTCGGGGAGCATTGAAGGACCCGCTGAAAAATTATAAACTCTTGCCATTATTATCATATCCTTCCAAGGAAAAAATTTGCATTATATTATATGATTACTCTTCATTCACGGTGATACCGATGCCGAGGTCATCAAGCTGAACGCCGTCAACAACTGCGGGGCATTCTGTCATGGGCTCGCTTGCGTTTTGAACCTTCGGATATGCGATAACATCTCTGAGCGATTCGCAACCGAGCATCTGCATAACAAGACGGTCAAGACCGATACCCATACCGCCGTGAGGAGGTGCACCGTATTTGAACGCATCAAGAAGATAGCCGAATTTGTTGTGTGCCTCTTCATCTGAAAGACCGAGAAGCGAGAAGATTCTTGCCTGAAGGTCGGGGTTTGTTATTCTGATTGAACCCGAGCAGAGCTCAACGCCGTTGAGAACAAGGTCATAAGCCTTCGCTCTTACGGCACCCTTATCGGTTTCAAGATAATCAAGGCATTCATCCATAGGTGATGTGAACGGATGATGCATTGCAACAAACTGCTGTGAATCCTCATCCCAATCAAAGAAGGGGAATTCGGTTATCCAAAGAAGATTATATTGCTTCTCAGGAATAATGTCAAGTTTCTTTGCAACTGCCTGACGAAGAGCGCCGAGCACCGAAAGAACTGTTGAATTTTTGCCGTCGCCGATGATAAGAACAACGTCGCCTGCCTTTGCATCTGCCTTTTCGAGAAGAGCGTTCATCTCATCTTCGGTAAGGAACTTTGCAAATGATGAAGCAACTGAGCCGTCATCAAGAAGCCTTGCCCAGGCAAGACCCTTTGCGCCGATGCCTCTCACCATTTCGGTAAGCTTATCAATTTCTTTTCTTGTGAGGGTATTCACAGCGCCCTTTGCGGTGATACCTCTTACGCTTCCGCCTGCTTCAAGAGCGCCTGTGAAAACGCCGAAACCGCATCCCTTTACCGTTTCGCTCAGGTCATAGATTTCCATACCGTAGCGGGTATCGGGTTTATCGCTGCCGTAGCGCTCCATAGCCTCTTTATATGTGAGTCTGGGAAGAGGAAGCTGAATATCTGCGCCGATTGCCTCTTTGAAAACTCTTGCCATATAGCCTTCACCGATTGCAAGAACATCTTCCATATCAACAAACGACATTTCAAGGTCAATCTGTGTGAATTCGGGCTGACGGTCTGCACGAAGGTCTTCGTCACGGAAGCAACGGGCAATCTGCATATATCTGTCAAAACCTGCAACCATTGAAAGCTGCTTATAAAGCTGAGGTGACTGGGGAAGAGCATAGAATTTGCCCTTATGAATACGGCTGGGAACAAGATAGTCTCTTGCGCCTTCGGGAGTTGACTTGATGAGAATGGGTGTTTCAATTTCAACAAAGCCGTTTTCGACAAAATAGTCTCTTGTAATCTTTGTGATTTTATGGCGAAGAAGAATATTCTTCTGAAGGTCGGGTCTGCGAAGGTCAAGATAGCGGTATTTGAGCCTTGTAAGCTCCGCTGTCTGGCAATCGTCAACGATTTCGAAGGGAGGAGTTTCGCTCTTTGCAAGAATGCGAAGGTCTTTAACCTCGATTTCGATTTCGCCTGTGGGGATTTCTGTGTTCTTTGCCGAGCGCTCTCTTACAACACCCTGAGCCATGAGAACATATTCGCTTCTTGCCGAAGCCGCTTTCTCGAAAACATCCTTTGCGGTTGCTTCGTCAAACGCAAGCTGAACAATGCCTTCTCTGTCGCGAAGGTCAATAAAGATAAGTGCGCCGAGGTCTCTCTGGCGCTGAACCCAGCCCGCAACGGTTACTGTTTTGCCCGCATCTGCAATGCGGAGATCGCCGCAATAATGGGTTCTTTTAAGTCCTGTCATAAAATCCATTTTATATCATCCTTCATTAAAAGTTCAAAAGTGCCGAGAGGTCAACGCCGTCAAGGTCGCCGAGCGATTCGCCGAGCGCCGCTGTTTCCTGACGGAGCATAAATTCCATAAAGTTTTCGGCAATATCGGCAAGTTCCATCTCAGAAGCTTCGCCGTTATCCATATTCTTGATTTTCGCCTTGCCCGATGCGATTTCGTCATCGCCGAGCACCATTGTGTATTTAGCGCCGATTTTATCGGCAAACTTCATCTGAGCCTTGAGTGAACGGCCCACAACATCGGTCTGAGCGCTGATTCCGCCCGCGCGAAGATCAGCAACAATCGCCGCCGCTTCATACGAAGCGTTTTCGCCCATAGGAGCAATATAAAGGTCACAGCCCGAGGGCTTAGGAAGCTCAATTCCCTGAGCTTCAAGAAGCATAAGCAGTCTGCCCGTGCCGAGACCGAAGCCGAGAGAAGGCACGTGAGCGCCGCCGAGCTCTTCGATAAGCCCGTCATATCGTCCGCCGCCGCAAACGGTGCCCTGAGCGCCGATATCGGTTGAAACGAATTCAAAAACGGTTCTTGTATAATAATCAAGACCTCTTACGATACGGGGATTGACGGTATATGCTATGTTCATTTTATCAAGATATTTCTTGACGCTTTCAAAATGATTTGAGCAATCCTCGCAGATATAATCGATTATTGCGGGTGCACCCTCGGCAATTTCTTTGCAGATGGGGCTCTTGCAATCGAGAATTCTCATGGGATTCTTCTCAAGTCTGCCAAGGCAAGTGGGGCAAAGCTCATCTTTTCTTGCCTCAAAATATTCTTTGAGAGCTGCGTGATAATTCTTGCGGCATTCGGGGCAACCGATTGAGTTGAGCTCAAGGCTGATTCCCTCTATGCCGAGAAATGCAAAAATTTCGTTGGCAAGCGAGATTACCTCGGCATCTGCCGCAGGGTGAGCCGCGCCAAGCATTTCAACACCAAACTGCTGGAATTCGCGCCATCTGCCTGCCTGAGGCTTTTCGTAGCGGTAGCAGTTGATGATATAACATAATTTCTGGGGAAGAGTTTCGTTGAAAAGACCGTGTTCAAGAAAAGCTCTTGCTGCGCCCGCTGTGCCTTCGGGGCGAAGGGTTATTGAACGCCCGCCCTTATCGTCAAAGGTATACATTTCTTTCTGAACAACATCCGTTGTTTCGCCCACACTGCGCTGGAAAAGCTCTGTATGCTCAAAAACGGGAGTTCTGATTTCTCTGAAACCGAATTTGCCTGCAATATCAAGCAATGTCTGTTCGATAAACTGATTTTTATAAACCACATCGGGCAGGATATCCTGAGTGCCCTTTATAGCTTTGGTTACGAGTGCCATAATCTATTCTTCCTTTTCGGGATTAAATTTTCAAAAATAAAATTACAGGGTCGTCCCATAAAAGACGACCCCGATAAAGCTTTTTTATGCCGACAGGAGCGCCGTTAAGGAAGCTTTAATTCTTCCTGGGATTGACGATTTCGCGCCAATCAAGGTCACCTCTGGCAAGTGAATGTATAAGAGCCTCAGCCGTTGCAATATTTGTTGCAACAGGAACGTTGTGAACATCGCACAGTCTGAGAAGCGTTGCTTCGTTTGGCTCATTGGGTTTTGCCGTAAGCGGGTCACGGAAAATCAGCAAAAGGTCAATTTCGTTGCAGGCAATTCTTGAAGCAATCTGCTCATCGCCGCCCTGAGTGCCGCTGAGGAATCTTGTTATGTCAAGCCCCGTGGCCTCGGCAACCATCTTGCCTGTTGTTCCCGTTGCATAGAGATTATGACGGCTCAGAATGCCGCAGTAAGCTATACAAAACTGTATCATAAGCTCTTTTTTTGCATCATGGGCAATTATCGCAATATTCATAAACTGAACCTCCTGTCGCTGATTGTGCTATTATAATATCAAATATGATCAGATATGACAATAGTTTGTATAAATTTTTTTTGAAAAAATTTTCTTTATTTTCTTTTAAAGAAAATTATTTGCTTATTCTTCTGCCTGAATCTCCTCTTCGGATGCTTCGGGGGCATCATCCTCGGGAAGAGCGGCTGTTTCTTCGCTTTCTTCGTGAGGCACCGAAACGGCTGTTATAAGCTTTTCACCCTCTGTTACCTTCATAACACGAACACCCTTTGAAGGACGGGCGCAAAGTCTGATGGTGTCAAGCGCAATTCTGATGATAATACCGTCTGACGAGATAAGCATAAGGTCATCTTCGGGGTTTACAACCTCAATTGCTGCAACATCGCCGTATTTCGCAACGTGGTAGTTGGTAAGACCCGAACCGCCTCTGTTCTGAATGCGATAATCGGTGATTTCGCTCAGTCTGCCGTAGCCTGTTTCGCTGACCGTGAGAACCTTCTTGCCTTCGGTAAGTATATCCATACCGACAACGCAGTCGCCTTCTCTGAGCCTGAGAGCACGCACACCTCTTGCGGTTCGTCCGATAACTCTTGCATCATCCTCACGGAATGCAATTGCCATACCCTTCTTGGTGGCGATAATCAGGTTTTCGCCGCCTTCGGTAAGCTTAACCCATACAAGCTCGTCATCATCATCAAGATTGATTGCAATAACGCCGTTTTTGCGAACGTTCTTATATGCATCGAGCTCGGTGCGCTTGATGATTCCGTTTCTTGTGAGCATACAAAGATAATAGTTATCCTCGCCGAATTCGGGAACTCTTATCATTGCCGAAACTCTTTCGCCCTCTTCAACGGGAAGAAGGTTGACTATATTCATACCCTTGCTCTGGCGTGAACCTTCGGGGATTTCATAGCCTTTGAGTCTGTAGGTTTTGCCCTTTGTTGTGAAGAACATAATATAGTCGTGGGTTGAGCAGGTGAACATTGTTTTTACAACATCCTCTTCACGTCTGGTAAGACCCTTAACGCCTCTGCCGCCTCTGTTCTGCATCTTATATTCATCCATGGGAATACGCTTGATATAACCCATATCGGTGAGGGTGAATACGCAGGTTTCTTCGGGGATAAGGTCTTCGATATCAACCTCGCCCGAAACATTGACGATTTCTGTTCTTCTTTCATCCGCAAATCTGTCGCGGAGATTGAGAGCTTCTGTTTTGATAATCTCGAGAACTCTTGATTCGTTTGCGAGAATATCATTGAAATCCGCAATCTTTTCTTTGAGTTCATCGAGTTCGTTGGTGATTTTGAGAATTTCAAGACCTGCGAGCTGACCGAGACGGAAAGCAACGATTGCTGCCGCCTGAGGCTCATCAAAGTCAAATTTTTCCATAATGGCAACCTTCGCCTCTGCCTGTCCACCCTTACAAGCTCTGATTGTTGCGATGATATCATCAACAATATCAATAGCCTTTGCAAGACCTTCAAGGATATGCGCTCTGTCCATAGCTTTTTTGAGGTCGTATCTTGTTCTGCGAACGATAACCTCTTCTTGGAACTTGATATAATGGCCGAGAATTTCCTTAAGGGTAAGCTGCTTGGGCTCGCCGTTTACAAGGGCAATCATAATTGCGCCGAAGGTAGTCTGAAGCTGAGTATATGAATAGAGCTGATTGAGAACAACCTGAGGATTTGCATCTCTCTTGAGGTCAATTGAAATCAGCATACCCTTCTTCGATGAATAGTCGTTAACATCCGAGATGCCTTCGATTCTCTTATCCTTAACGAGGTCTGCAATGCTCTCAATGAGGTCTGCCTTCTTGACCATATAAGGAATTTCGGTTACCTGAATTTCAAATCTGCCGTTTTTCTTTTCAACGATTTCAGCCCTTGCGCGAACGGTGATTTTGCCTCTGCCCGTTGCGTATGCGGATCTGATGCCCGCTCTGCCCATAATGAGGCCTCTTGTCGGGAAATCGGGGCCTTTGATATGCTCCATAAGACCCTCAAGGTCGATATCGGGGTTATCAATCATCGCACACATACCGTCGATGATTTCGCCGAGATTATGAGGGGGAATATTGGTTGCCATACCAACCGCAATACCAACCGAACCGTTAACAAGCAGGTTGGGGAATCTTGAAGGAAGAACGGTGGGCTCTTTAAGACGGTCATCGTAGTTCGTTGTGAAATCAACGGTATCCTTATCGATATCCGTAAGCATTCTGAGCGCCATTTTGCTCATTCTTGATTCTGTATAACGGTAAGCCGCAGGGGGGTCGCCGTCAACCGAACCGAAGTTACCGTGACCGTCAACAAGAAGATATCTCATTGAGAAAGTCTGAGCAAGACGAACCATTGCATCATAAACGGATGCGTCACCGTGGGGATGATAACGGCCGAGAACCGAACCGACGGTATCGGCACATTTTCTGTATGCCTTATCGGGGGTAAGACCGTTTTCGTGCATCGTATAAAGAATTCTTCTGTGAACGGGTTTGAGGCCGTCTCTTACATCGGGAAGAGCACGGGATGTTATAACCGACATCGAGTAATCAAGGAAAGCCTGACGTACTTCTTTGTTCAGGTCAACATTAATAATTTTTTGGGTATCTCTTGCGTCGCCGAAACTCATAATCTGTCATTCCTTTCCTTAAATATCAAGATTTGCAACAAACTTTGCGTTTGTTTCGATAAATTCACGTCTGGGTTCAACCTTATCACCCATAAGGATTGAGAAGGTTTCGTCCGCTTCCATTGCATCGGCAAGGGTTACGCGGAGCATAACTCTTGTTGCGGG
>JAZLBI010000078.1:0-3235 GCA_045613625.1 Acutalibacteraceae bacterium
CTCTTGCATACCTTAAGGCAAACTGCAAGGCAGTTGCTCCCTCAAAGGCAGTTAACGCAGGCGGCGTTGCCGTTTCAGCTCTCGAAATGAGCCAGAACTCAATGAGATACAGCTGGACTGCAGAAGAAGTTGATGCAAAGCTCAAGCAGATTATGAAGGATATCCACGATAACTCAGCAAAGGCATCAGAGCAGTACGGTCTCGGCTACGACCTCGTTGCAGGCGCAAACATCGCAGGCTTCATCAAGGTTGCAGATGCAATGATGGCACAGGGTCTTATCTAAATAAATGAAAGCAGGGGAAACCCTGCTTTTTTTAATGCGTAATTCGTAATGCGTAATGCGTAATTTTTAATTCGTAATGCGTAATGCGTAATTTTTAATTCGTAATGCGTAATGCGTAATTCGCAATTGGTTTGTGACGAACAATTTTGCAGTGGTCAGAAACCCGACTGTCCGCAAAATTTACGCCAGTACGAAAAAACACTTGACAAATGAACAAATGTTCTCTAAAATAGGGTTCTGCAAAAGGATATTTTTGCAGAAAGGAGGCAACATATTGCCTGAAAAAAACAATGAAAAATATAAGCGTGACGGCTTTGTAAAACTCCCGAAAAGGCTGTTTACAGATGAAAGCGGCAGCACTCTTTCACCCGTTTCAATCCTCATTTATTCCATTCTTGCCGACAGAGCCTCGCTCTCAAAGCAAAACGGCTGGATTGATTCGGACGGAAGGGTGTTTATCTTTTTTACGATAAACGAAATGGCAAAGCTTGTGGGGCGAGGAAAAGACTGCGTTTTACGCTCGTTCAAACAGCTTGAAAAAAACGGAATGATTGAAAGAAAAAGGCTTGGTCAGGGTAAGCCTTCAAAAATATATATCAATGATTTCGGGAATTCAGAATTCAAGACTTCTGAAAATGCGAATTCAGGAGTTATGAAAAACAGAAGTCAAGACTTCGCAAAATCCGAATCTAATAATACTGAGATAAATAATACAGATTTCAGTAATACTTATCTATCCTCTGATGTGCAAAGATATGATGCGATAAGGCAGAAGCTTGAAGATAATCTCGAATATGACTGCCTTGTTCATTCAAGAGAAAAAACCGAGGTTGATGAGCTGATAACCCTTATGGCAGATACCGTTGTCAGCAATGCGCCAACGGTCAGAATTGCGGGGCAGGATGTGCCGAAAGCTCTTGTTGAACGCAGATTTTACGAACTCGACGAAGAGCATATCTGCTATGTGCTCGACCGTTTTGATGAAAACAAATCCGAAATCCGCAATGTCCGTGCATATCTTCTGACCGCTCTGTATAACGCTCCGACCACAATGGATAACTATTATACCCAGCTTGTTAAACGAAATATGAATTCGGCATAATAATTTTATCCTAAATTTCAATATATATATTGACAAACGGCGTGCGTTGGTGTATTATATCATCACGCTTTAACGCATAAAAGCTTTAAAGGGATGAACAAACAGGCTCCCGTATAAAAAACAATGTTTACATTCGGCATATTATATGATATAATATATGACCGTGGTTTTTGAAAAACGGTGAGATTGTTAAGAAAAATATCAGAATAACAATCCCAAAAACGGATGGCTTTTCAAAAGCGTTCCGTTTGAGACGAAAGGAAAAATAAAAAATGCCCATCACAGAATTTCTCGAAAAAAACGCTCAGCTTTATAAGGACGATGTAGCTCTTGTTGAAATCAACCCCGAGCTTCAGGAAAAAAGTCCCATAACCTGGCGCGAATATTCGCTCATTGAGCAGGGCGCTAACGGCGACGGCAGAAGCGAAATAACCTGGGAAGAATTTGATAAAAAAGCGAACCGCTTTGCCAATCTTCTTCTTTCAAGAGGTATCAAAAAGGGAGACAGAGTTGCGATTCTTCTTATGAACTGCATCGAGTATCTGCCCATCTATTTCGGTATTCTCAAAACAGGCGCTCTCGTTGTGCCCCTCAACTATCGCTACACTGCGGATGAAATCAGATATTGCCTCAAGCTTTCAGAAAGCGATGCAATCGTTTTCGGCCCTGAATTCACAGGCAGAATGGAGCAGATTTCAGACCGAATCCCCAAGGTGAAGCTTCGTTTCTATCTTGGCGCAGACTGCCCCACATTTGCAGAGAGCTATAATAAACTTGTTACATACTGCACATCGAAAAAACCCGAAATCTCAATTTCGGATAACGAATATGCCGCGATATATTTCTCATCGGGAACAACGGGTTTCCCCAAGGCTATTCTTCACGCCCACAAGGCGCTCGTTCATTCCTGCCGCGTTGAGCAGGCTCATCATTCCCAGAGCAAGGATGACGTTTTTCTTTGCATTCCGCCCCTTTATCACACGGGCGCAAAGATGCATTGGTTCGGCTCGCTTCTTGTTGGCGGCAAAACCGTTCTTCTCAAGGGTGCAAAGCCTGAATGGATTATCAAAGCCGTTTCGCAGGAAAACTGTTCAATCGTCTGGCTTCTTGTGCCCTGGGCTCAGGATATTCTCGATGCGATTGACAGAGGGGATATCGAACTTGATAAATACACTCTTGACCAGTGGAGGCTTATGCATATCGGCGCTCAGCCCGTGCCTCCCAGCCTTATCAAGAGATGGCTCAAAATCTTCCCCCATCATCAGTATGACACCAACTACGGCCTGAGCGAATCAATCGGCCCCGGCTGCGTTCATCTCGGCGTTGAAAATGTTCACAAAGTCGGCGCAATCGGCAAGGCGGGCTTCGGATGGGAAACAAAAATCGTTGACGAAAACGGCAACGAGGTTGCAAGGGGAGATGTCGGCGAGCTTGCCGTTAAAGGCCCCGGCGTAATGCTCTGCTATTTCAACGATGAAAAGGCAACAAACGAAGTGCTCCACGGCGAATGGCTCCACACGGGCGATATGGCTCAGGAGGATGAAGAAGGCTTCATTTATCTTGTTGACCGCAAAAAGGATGTTATTATTTCGGGCGGTGAAAACCTTTATCCCGTTCAGATTGAAGATTTCCTTCGCAAGCACGAAGCAATCAAGGATGTTGCGGTTATCGGTCTTCCCGATGCGAGACTCGGCGAAATCGCAGCAGCAGTTATCGAAATCAAAGAAGGCTTTAACGCAGACGAAGAGGATATCAAGGATTTCTGCCGTGACCTTCCCAGATATAAAAGACCCCATAAGCTTATTTTTGCCGAAGTGCCCCGTAACCCCACCGGCAAAATTGAAAAGCC
>JAZLBI010000079.1:0-5302 GCA_045613625.1 Acutalibacteraceae bacterium
TTATATTCAAGCTTTGCGGGTTCAGAATTGATTTTCAGGCTGTCTGCATAATTGCCGGCTACAGCATAAAGGCTGAAATGATCTGTTTCAAAAACAAGATAGTTACCTTCAACACGAGCTGTAAGAACAGTCCATTTTCCGTTTTTCTCTTCTCTGAGTACGCAACAATCAGATTTATCCATACCTTCGGGGATCGGCATTTTAACCTGAACTTTGCCGTTGGGCTGTGTTTCTTTTTCATCCTTAACAAAGCAGATGTTATATGTTACATAATCGTCAAATTTCAAAGTTGTGTCATTTGAAATAACAATATCTTTCATCTGAACATTTGTAACTCTGAACGCCTGAATCACCGCTTCACGGTTAATTGCATTGCCGTTGTCATCAACTATTATACCGTTCATAACATGGTTCTGAGAAGATTCATTTGTGTGAATTGCAAGATAAACATTGTCGTCAGAGAACGATAAATCAATAACCTGACAAGTTGTATTTGAAAGCTCGCTTATTTTGAAGCAAGCCTCAATAGCCTTTCCGAACGGCGTGTCAAATGACGTGAAAATATCCTGTGCTATACCTGCGGCGGTTGAACAAAAGCTGTTGAAGCCAAGACCGAGGCTTTCAAAAAGGCCTTCGATATCGGTGATATAAGCGTTTGATGCAGCAGACGTTCCTGCTGTCCATGCCTGATTGGCGGTATTTACGCCGATATTCATAAGAGCACTCATAAATGCATCATAAACGGCGTCGTCAGAAATTATATCTTCAACAACATCGTCAACAGCGTTGTTCATATTCACAAGTGTGATTGAACCATTCAAAACAGTTGCCATAAAATCAGCAGCATTATAAAGAATTGTTCCGGGTGAGTTTGCAATGTTGTTTGTTATTGTGAAATAGCCCCCCTTGGGAACTTCGATTTCTACTGTCGTTTTCTTGGAAAAATGATTTGCTTCATAAGAAAACCAGTCAAAACTCAAGCCATCGGTAAGAAGATAAAAGAGCTGGTCAGCAGTTTCAAGAACGCTTTCGGGCATCATTGCATATTTATCGATGCAAACGCTCTGAATCCACTTGCCGTTTGCATCATAAACATCAACCGAACCGAAATGATATTCTGAATTATAAACATTGAAGCTTACAGGATATTTTCCGTTGGATTTAAGCGCACCCTGCTTATACTGATTAACATAAAGACCGCTCACATCATAGAAATTGGTTTTTGTTTCTCTGCAGCCCCAGATTTCGGGATAATATTCGGGAATTTTATCAATTTTATACGAACGGCACAAAGCATCTTCCGATGCAACCTTAATCAGGAATGTTACATATGCACCGCTGTCGGAATCCGTTACCGTAACGGTTGTTGTTCCTTCTTTTTTACCCGTGAAATTAATGTAATAACCCTGTTCACTGTAAATATAGTCTGAAACATCAACAACCGTAGGATTGCTGATTACCAAAGCCATATTTTTCCATTTATCGGTCTCCCCGAACTTAAAAAGAGCAAAAGCCATACCCATTTTTTCACCGATATCAAGTGTAAGAGAAGGCTGGGTTGTATAAACAGAAATCCTAGGAGTTAAATCAAGTTTCATAGCAGGTCGAACTCCCTGTGCACTCGATTCTGGCGCAGCACCATATGTATTCACATTTCCTTTAGCATCAACCAAATATATGGTGTTGGTGTTGCTGCCCGAAGAACTCAACCACCAATTTGATTTCGGATAACTTGAATCATCTTTGAACAAACCTTGACATCTCGCATAGTCAGTTCCATACGCTGCTCTTTCTTCATCTGATGATTTGTTTGTTGAAAAACCATAATTTTTATTAAGCACATCGTCATATGTCAACAAAAATGCTTTTTCATTTGAACTGCCGATTACAAATTCTTTTTCTAATTTTGAAAAAGCCATATTATAAAAGTCATCGTTCAGCCATTCTTTGATTTCGCTTCTATGATAAACATTAGCCCGATGGCTATAACTTGCATCTCTATACAAATATTTTCCACTTTTGTAAACTGTACTGTTGAATGCGTGCGAGTCGATTATATTTTCACTGATTACTAATCCTTCGTCAGGATTAAGAATTCGCCATTTAATCGGCTCAAATTTAAACCAATAAACATTTTCAATGTAATAGCCATTTTTACTTTGTTGTGTATAACTGTCAAATGTTGCAGAAAAATAATAAGTGATCGTGGGCTTGTATGCCGTAAATTTAACTGCTCTATATTTTTCTCCGTTATATTCAACATCTGCATATTTCATATAGTCACCAGTAGTCATAGAACCATAGTTACCATTTCCACTATAATAATTATATGAAACCCAATTAGTATCAAGAGAATTCAGTTTTGAAATCAATGTGGAATTTGTCACTTTGCTTTGAGGATATAAACCAAATTCAATTATATCTCCAACCTCATATTCAGTGTTTTGGGTAGCCTGTGCACTCATCAAATTAAAAAAGTTCAAAAATCCGCTCAAGGGTGCTGCGCCAAACACCATCACCGCCGCAAGCAGAAACGCGAGAATTTTTTTGCTCATTTTTTTCATTGCAATACCTCCGAACAATTTATATGTTTATCAGTTTATCACTAAGTTTTATATATTTCAATACGATTTAAATATAAATTATAAATATTAACCTGATTTTACAAGCGATCCGTGAACCGTCCTTGCTATGCATTATAACAAAAATCCCGCACAGCCGAAGCCGTGCGGGGCAATAATTATTTGCTGAACTTTCTTACGAGGTTATCGATCATTGTGTAAACAAAGCCGAGAGCTTCAATCATTTTATAATGAACTCTGCGGATGATGTTGCCGAAAGAATTTTCGTTGAATCCCTTGGTTTTTTTGATTGAAATGCTGTCAACAAGCTCGCTGTTATCAGCTCTTCTTGTTTCAACGGTCATTGTATCGCCGTCAAATTCAAGGATTGAATATGTTATAGAGCCTTCTTCCTGATAATTAAAAGCAAGATGTTCTGCTGTTACATCGTAAACGAGAGGGTTTGTCATTGAGTTTGAGTTGAGATATATAATTCCTTCAGGGTCAGTATAGGTTTTTCCACCCTCTGCGGTTGACGCAACTTTACCTTTTTCCATAAAGTGTGAACGGCCCTGTGAATGTGTGTGGCCCGTAACAACAAAGTCGAGGTCATAGGTTTCAAAAATGGGCGCAAAGATATTTTTGAGAAGAATTTCGGTTTCCATATCACCGATTGAGTCACCCGCGCCGTAGATACCGTGGTGAACAACACCGATTCTCCACTTTGCATCCTGATTGAGCTTTACCGCTTCTTTGGTCATTGCCATATGGTCGGGAGCGTTACCCGATGTTGAATCATAGAAAAGATAGAGCACATCGCCGTAGCGGAACCAGAAATCACGGTCAAGACCCGAAAAGAAATTGCCGTAGTATTCGTTGGGCATATTAGTGTAGTAATTATATGTCATACCCTTTTTATCGTGATTACCGATTGCCATTGCCATAGGAAGGCTTCTCATTGCTTCGGGAGTAAGAAGAGTCTGCCATTCTGCAGCAGTTTCGCCCGATGAAGTGTTATCGCCGGGGGTAACAAGATAGCTGACATCGGGGTTTGCGCCGAGCGCTTCGGCAAGAACGCTGTTCCAGCTGTAGCCCTCTTCAGCCTGATAATCAAGATTTTCGGTAATCTGAATATCGCCCACAACAAGCGCCTTATGTTTTGAGAAGGATTTTGTTTCGTATCTGCAGATTTTGCTCAATCCGTTATCGGCGTTCCACTGATAATAATAAGTTGTGTTTTCTTCAAGGCCCGTAACCGTTACGCGGCAGACGAGCTGATTATCCGTTTCAGCATCGGTTGTTGCACCGCTGAAAACTTTTGCATCCGACATATCGGCGTTCTTCGACCAAAGCACTTCGGGCTTCGCCTTCGCTTTATCTGCATGCCAGCAGAGGCTGACCTGAGTTTCGTCTGCACCAACATTGAGGGTAGGCAATGTGTTATCTCCAAAATACTCGTTATAAAGAGCATCCCACTGATCACGGTCAAGCTTCGGAGCATCAAAACCGGCATACGAAACCGCACCGCAAGAAAGAACCATTGCAAGGCTTAACATAATTGAAATCACCTTTTTCATTTTTGAATACCGTCCTTTACTATTCGGATAATAAAGTAATCCGAACTCAAACGCATAGCGCTAAGTTCGGATTTTTGGTGGACATTAACGGACTCGAACCGCTGACCCTTCGCACGTCAAGCGAATGCTCTACCAGCTGAGCTAAATGTCCTTTTCCGCATCTTTGTTCAAGACGCAGATGATATTATATATAAATTGAATATATTTGTCAAGTCTTTTTTATTTATATTCAAAAAGCTCTCTGCGCCCGATATGAGGTTCATAATAGCTTTTCAGATATTCCGCAATTATTTTTGTTTCTCTGAGTTCCGCATAGAGAAACTGCAACTCTCTTTTAAGCTCGTATGCTTCGTTTGAGCATATGCAGTCATCAAGATTTCTGAGCTGCTGCCGTTTTCTTTCTATCCTTCCTTTAACAATTTCTGCCGCAACTTCGTATTCTTCGCCCAATTCTCTTAAAGTTTTGTTATCCTTCATCCGATTCTCCTTTCAGAATAAAATCAACCGTTACATTAAAAAATCTGCTCAATGCGCCAAGCTCACTTTCATCTGACACAGCACCGTTTTCAAGTTCATCGAGCCTTTTCACGCTCATACCAAGGGCGGGAGCAAGAGTTTCTTTTGTAAGATTCTGACTTTGGCGCAATCTTGTTATCCTGCTGCCCGATGAACCGCCGACAGCATTTCTTGCCGCCGCAATAACACGGGCTCTGCCCAGAGCAAGAGGAACAATGCTCTCGTTTTTCAGATCATTCTGATAAAACACCGCATACCGCAACACGCGCTCAAGCTTTTCTTCAGCTCTTTCAAGCGTTCGTTTTACCGCCGACGGATTAATCCCCTTTTTCTCAGCGATAACCGAAACGGATTTGTTATCAAACCAATGTCTCTTAACAGTATCCCGCTCGGTTTCCGTGAGTTCTTCGGCAATTGCTTTTTCAAGCAGCAAAGCCATATCAACATCGCGCTTTCTCCATGCATATTCAGCAGGAGATTCACACTGAGTGCAACATCTTCCGCAACAAGCAAGTTGAGCAGTTTTTATTTCTTCTTTGCTCGGAAACGATGGTTTTACCTCTTGATTTTTGGTCTTTTCTTTCATTGATACCTCCCAGAATTAATAGTTGTACTATTGATTATAGTGAACATTCGTTCGTTTGTCAA
>JAZLBI010000080.1:0-1703 GCA_045613625.1 Acutalibacteraceae bacterium
TCTCTTCCCCACAATGAAGACCATCGACTGATATGAAAATTTCGGTAGCTCTCGCCGCCTATAAAGGCGAGCAATATATCGCCTCTCAGATTGAATCCATCCTCAGTCAGCTTGGCGAAAACGATGAACTGATTGTTTCCGACGATTTCCCCTCGGGTAAAACCCGTACCGTTGTTGAAACACTTTCATCTCAGGATAAAAGAATAATTTACATTGAAGGTGCCGGAAAGGGCGTTGTCAGAAACTTTGAAAACGCCCTCAAGGCCTGCAAAGGCGATGTTATTTTCCTCTGCGACCAGGACGACGTCTGGCTGCCGGGAAAGGTTGAAGAAGTTATGAAGCATTTTGAAAACGGCGCTCAGCTTGTGCTTCACGACGCTTCAATCACCGATGCCGATCTCAATGTTACCGCCCCCTCCTGCTTTGATGTTCACGGAGCAAACGATTCTTTTTTCAAGAATCTTATCAGAAACACTTTTGTCGGCTGCTGTATGGCATTCACAAAAGAGCTTCTTGAGCAGACAATGCCTTTCCCCGAAGGTATTGCAATGCACGATTGGTGGATTGCTCTTGTTGCTATGAAAAGAAAGCAGAAAACCGTTCTTATCAGAAAACCGCTTCTTCTCTGGAGAAGACACGGCGATAACGTAACGGGCGGCAAAACAAGTGCCGTTCAGAAAATCAAGTGGCGTGTAAATATGCTTTTATCTCTGGCAAGGATTTAATTTCCAATATGTGCCTTGGAAAGGAAAAAACAAATGAATAAAACCGTAACCGGTTGCATTGTGACTTACAACAACATCGCAACAATAGATAAAGCGGTAAGCTCACTTCTTAAATGCACCGATTCAGATTTCCGTCTTTATGTTGTTGACAACGGTTCAACAGACGGAACGGTAGAACATATAGAAAAAAACTTTCCCGAAGTAACACTCATCAGAAGCGGAGGCAACATAGGTTTCGGCGCAGGCCACAATCTTATTCTGGACAGGCTTGATTCCGATTACCACGTTATTATCAATCCCGATATTGTTCTTCGTGACGATGTTATTTCAAAGCTTGCCGCATATCTTGACGAAAACGAAGATATCGGTATGCTCTCCCCCGAAATCAGATTTCCCAACGGAAAGCTTCAGATTCTCGGCAAAAAGAATCCCAAGCTCCGTTACCTTGTCGCAAGCCGACTCCGCGGTGATGAACCCGGCAAGCTTCTGCGTGAATATGCAATGCTTGACAAAGATCTTACAAAACCCTTGCAGATTGAAAATGCAACCGGTTGCTTTATGTTCATCAGAACAAAGCTTTTCAAAGAACTCGGCGGCTTCGATAAAAGATATTTTATGTATTTTGAAGACTGCGACCTTACCCGTGAGGTTAACAAAAAAAGTCGCGTAGTCTATTATCCCGAAGCAACGGTCTATCACGAATGGGGCCGTGATTCCAAAAGAAACAATAAGCTTAAGCTTATTCACCTGAACTCTATGTTCAAATATTTCCTCAAATGGAGTTTCAGAAAATAAGCGGAAACGGATCATCAGATGAAATATGTAAAGAATTTTTATAAATACAGATACCTGCTTTTTGAAATTGTCAGAAAGAACATCAAGCTTCAGTACCGTAACTCGGCGCTGGGTATGTTCTGGACATTCCTCCAGCCGTTGATGAACACCCTTGTTCTGATTATGGTTTTCGGCGGAATTTTC